>NZ_JAGTTT010000056.1:0-5756 GCF_018223505.1 Anaerostipes sp. Marseille-Q3525 | reverse complement strand
GATGATATTTATATGATAAAAAGTGAGAAAGATGAAATTCATGTATATGCAGGTAAATTTGATAACATAGATTATCAAATATTATCGGATAAGATAATAACGAAAAAAATAAGTGATCAGGAAATGGATAATATAAACAGCGATAAAAGAGAAAAAGTAGTAGGAAATTTATGGATTCATAATGGAAAAATAATTTTTCTAAAAGCTAGTTTATTTCCAATAGATCCTGAAATTATTGCCTGTATTGGTATAATAATGGAAGGGGTAATGTTTATAAAAAAATCAAGGAAGTCATGTATTTAAGGATATTTGGATTAGATATATAATAATGTTTCTATGAGATGAACTGTAGATAAATCTCAAATTGATTATTGTAATTATGTAAGTTGTCATTGATAAATAAGTGTCACTGAAAAAACAGGTATAATTCTCAGAAAATAATAAATTTTTATCTATATTTTTTGAATGATTATGCCTGTTTTATTTTATATTTACAAAGAAGATGAGAAAATAATTTTATGTTAGGAGGGTGAGGGATATGAAAAAAATATGGATCGTAGCCATGACTATGTGTATTTTATTAACAGGTTGTGGAAGTAAAAAACAGGTAAAAAAAGCAGACTGGAAAACAGACAAGATCCTTGCAACAACGAGTTATCATCAGCAGACAGGATGGGCAGATTCAATTATAGAAAACAAAAAATATGTTATTTATACAAGAAAAGATCGAAAAATCATTCGATATGACAAAGAAACAGGCGAAAAGAAAAAGCTGTTTCAGTTAGATAAAAAGCAGAATATAGAAGATATGGTGACAGCATTAGAGATATATCAAAATAAGTTATACTATTTAAATGCGAACCGTTTATATGAATCTAACATAGATGGCAGCGATAGAAAACTGGTTGCAGATGCAGATAAACTGAAAGGATTTGAAGATGAAATAAAATGGATCGGAAATTTCCAGCATTATAAAAACAAAATATATCTGGTAATCGGCGGCTCAGATATCTATGAATTAGAAGAAAACAACAAAATAAAACGAATCGTAGAAGGTGCAGTTCAGAGCTGTTTTTATAAAGGAAGTTTATATTATAAAAACTCCTATGATCCAGCAATTTATAAAATGGATCTGAAAACAAAAAAATCAAAACTGGTAAGAGGACAGGAAGCACCAGAAGATGATGATCAATATGATAAGATCATGAAATATAATGATTTTTATATGATTGATGGGAATTTTTACTATGGTGCAATTGTAAATAATGTACCAGAGAAAACTGGACTTTATAAATATAATACAAATGGAAAAGATCAGTTGGAAATAAAAGATAAAAAGGGATATGCTGCATATTCAGCACAAAAAGGTGTGTATATCAATAAGGAAACTGATAAAGACGACGATCTTACATTGATGCTGTATGCCAATAACAAAAAGAAACAGTTACCAGAGAAATTTGATGCTCAAAATGATATGACGATCATAGATGGTTATTTATTGTATTTGGAAGACGAAAGAGAAGATAAAGTGTATAGTATGATAAAATTACCATAGATGAGATAAATTTGGGTTCATGCAGATCTTACGAAAATGAGGAAATTGTGAGTTTCCGGTTAAAACCTTACCACTATATACAATGTCGAAACTTCAATATAGTTTTTCTTAAGTAAAGAACGGAATGCAGATTGAACAGAAAATTACAGTATAGTAAAATAAATGACGAAGACAATAAAAGTTGATACATGGTAGGTGGGGTATTATTGGAATTTTTAATAATACCCCTGAATTTTGGAAGGTATCATTTGAAGAGTAGGTGTTATATTTATGAAATTTCGTAAAATGGATAATGTATATAAAGAATGGATATTTTTATTCTTAAGTATGGTTATATGCTCATGTGGGATGACATTATTCCTTTTCCAGCAAATGAAAATAAGAGATTTTGAAAAAATAAAAAAGTCGGACTATTATTTGAAAAATGGATATGTTAAAAATACTATATTGGAAAAGAAAACAGAAAATCAAGATAAGAGATTAAAGATAAAATTGAAAGATGGAGAAACAATTTATCTTGTGGAAAAGGAACGAGAATTTCCGGAATATCCTAAAATTCCTAATAAAATAAAAGATGATAAAAAAATAGCATATTTGATAAATGATAATAACATAGTATTATCCCTAAAAGTAGATAGAAAAGAATATCTTCCGATTAGTGAGGTACAAAGATGTGAGTTTATGAATCAATTAATGTGGATAATATTAATAGGTGCATCTATTGCTGCTGGAATTTTCTTTATATACATGATATTTTATACTTATAAAAATGCAGAGGAATCACAATTTGAAACAACCAAAATTAGATGTAAATCAATCCCAGAAATTATTTTTTTAATATCATTAATTCCAACATGGTTTTTGCTTTCGGTAGATCAAAACAGTTCTTTTGTTATGATAACAGTTGCTAGGCTATGGATGATTTGGAATTTTTGGATATTACCAATAATTATCATTGGACGTTTTTTGATTAATCCTAGAGATGATTATGGATTTGGAGGTCCTTATTCAAAAAAAAGCATTTCAACAATATGTATAGTAATAGCTGAAGTATGTTTGGTAGCATTTTCCGAAATAAGTATAGCTGAAAGTAATCTTATAAGAATTGGCTTATTATTAGCAGTGATAATTTTTATTTTTTCGCATTTTTATCTAAAAAATAAAGTATCCAGTGAAACAAAATTTACGTTTGAGTTGGTAGTTAGTATGTATAGTGTTTTCTTTTTCTTTTTATTAGATTATTTGAAAAATTTTTAATATCCATGGAGGTACTATGTGTATAAAAGTAAAATTTACATTTTCATGTGATGATGAAAGTGTAAATAAAACAAATTTAGAGTTATATAATCATTATATTTTCTTTTAAAGTAGCGATGGACAAAGAAGAATGGAATGATGCGGCAGCATTTAAAATTTGTTTTCCAAAGCATTATTGTCAAGAATATGATGATATTGATAATGAATACAATGAATGTTTAATATGTTATAGTAAAGAAAAAACAGATGAGTTGTTTTATGCACAACCGAAAGGATATATTAAAAAGCATCAAGATGATCTTGGAATTGCTATTTTAGATGGAACTGCGGAGATGGTAATGCTGCCAAGATTAGTAGAAAAATTAAAAGAAGCAGGAGTAGAACAAAAATATTTTCAACCAATTATAAGTAAGAGAAGGAAAATATTGTGAGTCAGAAGGTAGCACAAGTAATTAAGGAGAATGTTCCAGATGTTGAATTTTATCCTATTTTTAAGAGAACAAATGTTTGATATACTGTACTTTTGTCATATTGTTTGATATAATTTGCTTAATAAGACACAAATTCATATAGAATAATAAAAGGTGGTGTTATATATGACGATGTTACAAGAAAAAGCAGTTCAAATGATACAAAATATGTCAGATGAAAATGTAGGTTTTTTAATAGAAATTATTCAAAGGCTGATACCTCAAAAAAAACATATAGAGATTATTTATCAATCTCAATCGGTTGATCCAAATAAAGAAAAAATGCAAGCATTTCAAGAACTTGTAGATACAAGAGATGATGTAAAGAAGTATTTACCAGATGATTTTGATCCAGATGCAGAATTAGAAGCTGCAAGAAAGGAGAAATATGGTTGTATTGATTGATACAAATGTAATTATTGATTTTTTAATTGCAAGAGAACCTTTTTATAATTCTGCATTACAAGTTATAAAAAAGTGTGCTTCAGGAGAAGTTAATGGATATATAGCGTTCCATTCTTTACCTAATTTATGGTATATTCTTAGAAAAATTCCGGAAGAGACAAGACGTGAGTGGTTAGAAAAAATTTGTAAAATTTTGAATGTGACTTCTGCTACACATGAAGCTGTTATAAAAGCAATTAAAATGGAAAATTTTAAAGATTTTGAGGACTGTTTACAAGATCGTTGTGCTGAAAATGTAGCAGCAAATTATATTATAACACGGAATACAAAAGATTTTGAAACATCTATTGTTTCAGCTATTACGCCAGAGGAATGGCTAAAGAAATTTAAGTAGTGGTGAAACTTAATACGATAATGCGGACAATTGACCCGTTCATAAGAAGCTACGGCACCAAATGTGGTAATAAAGTTGATTTTAAAGAAGGTCGCTGGTAAATCGTACCTTCCTGAAAATACAGTATAGTAAAATAAAGGACGAAAACAATAAAAATTGATACATGATAGGTGGGGTATTATTGGAATTTTTAATAATACCCCTGAATTTTATATTGAAGTCAAATGTACAATTTACATTAGCATATATGGATGAACAAGTAGAATGGAAAGTAAAGAAACATATTGCACGATTTACATATCAACTAAAAAAATATAAGACAGGAAAACGTTTTGGAGGAAATTATATATATAAAATAAATCAGGAATCAGAATTATATAAACAGATTATAAATTTTTATGATTTAAATAGAAAGACTGTGGAATAGCAGCATTAGATGGAACGGGAGAACTGATGCTGTTACCCAAATTAGCAGAAGAATTGCAAAAAGAAGGTATTGATCAGAAATATTTTCAACCAGTTCTTAGTAAAAGTAAACATATATTACCCAAAGCGGAATAAAAGAATTGAAAGATGTTAATTTAACATATGAATTTTTTGACGGATATCAGGAAATTCTCATCAGTAGAAAAGTGGCAGAGGTTATTAAAAAGAATGTTCCGGATGCGGAATTTTATCCTGTTTTCAAGGATACTACATATATAAAATAATTTAAAAAAAATATTGATAAAAATACAACAATTTGATAAAATATGAAATAGGTGTTACTTCACATTGACGTGAATGGCGGTTTGCTTCCTGCGGGGAGTTCTAGCCCCAAGAAAGCATGATACCAAGACAGAAAAATGATCGCCTAACCTGGTAAAGTGGCGATCATTTCAAAACACTTAAATATCAGGCAAACCGTCATCGGTAGCACCTTTCTTTATTAATATATTAACATTATAATTATTTTATGTCAATGAAAATCATATTATGAACATCGATAAATCCAAGGAAAGAAAAATTTGATTATCATAAGCAGAAATAGAAAATTAAAGAAGGAGCTGTCATGGGAATCTATTTAAATCCAGGAAATGAAAAATTCTATAGATCAATAAACTCAGAAATTTATGTGGATAAGACAGGATTAATCGGATATACAAACAAGATACTGAATACAATGCAGCAAAACGTCTGAGTTAGCAGACCTCGTCGTTTCGGAAAGACTATGGCAGCAGATATGTTGACAGCTTATTATAGTTTGGGGTGTGATTCAAAGAAATTATTTCAAGGATTAGAGATTGCTGAAGATCCAGATTTTGAGAAGCATTTGAATAAATATAATACAATATTTATCAATGTTCAGGAATTTCTAAGCAGAACTAACGGCACAAACAAATTAACTGATAGAATTCAAAAGATCGTACTTCAAGATATTCAGAACGAATATCCAGAGATTGATTATTTTGACAAAGATGATCTGTCAGAATCTATGCAGGATGTTTACGAAGAAACTTCGTAAGAACAAACGTAGAAGGAACCGTTGTACTGTTAGATGCAGCAAAAAAATATGGTGTAAAACGTTACCATCAGGTATCCACAGATGAAGTATACGGAGATCTTCCATTAGACCGCCCAGACTTATTCTTCACAGAGACAACACCACTGCACACATCAAGCCCATACAGCAGTT
>NZ_JAGTTT010000055.1:0-5875 GCF_018223505.1 Anaerostipes sp. Marseille-Q3525 | reverse complement strand
CGGTCAAGGCGAGAGGGAGTGAGGTGTAGGTATTGACACCAAAAAGGCACTCCCTTATACTTGAGAGAAAAAGGTGCAAAAACCTATTGATAAGATTAGCGGTCAAGGCGAGAGGGAGTGAGGTGTAAAAGACTATGGCAAAATACACCAAAAGGAGAGATAAAAGAGGGTATGAGTGGAAGTCTGCTTATCGGGAGAAAGAAGCTCTTATGCTGGAGAGGGGATACCCGGAAGTAAGTCCTCATGATTTCTATCGAGAGTTGTTTCCGACTGGTAGTCTGCAGCAAGAGCCGGGGGACGGAAAAGGTAATATTATAGCGACACAGATTAGACCGTCCGGCAAAGGAAGAACCCGGCAGTGGGTAATTGATGATAGTCTGAAAATGCTGGATAAGGTCATAGGAGATAGGTTTGGGCTGATACCGCCTATTAGTTTTTACGGGAAGTCACACACGAAAGAGAACGCTCATGAGCTGTTTGCGGTGGTGGTGGATGTGGATTATGTAGGCAAACAGCAGTTAAAGAACCTGTTGAAGCAGTTTGGGAATGGTGTGCAGCTTCGTCCGACTTATCTTGTCAGCTCCGGCAAGGGGGTACATCTTTACTATTTCTTGCAGGAGCCGGTTCAGTTGTATCGAAACCGGGAAGAAGTGCTTGCGGAGCTGAAAGAAGCCTTTATCCGGCGGCTATGGAATGATACCAGCTCTATCCGTCCGGACAGCCCGGATATAACCGGAATTTATCAAGGTTTCCGGTGTGTGGGGAGTCAGTCGAAGCTGGGTGCAGATTTCCCAGTAAAAGCCTATAAGCTGTCAGAGAACCGTTACACGCTGGAGGACATAAAAGCCAGCATACCGAGCTGTAAGGTAGACCTTGCTCCGTTGTACGAGAAGCCGAGAAGAAAAAGTACCGTTACGCTGGAAGAAGCAAAGGAGCTGTACCCGGAATGGTATGAGAAGCGGATCGTGCAGGGAGAGCCGAAGCAGAAAAGTAAGAAGCAGGGCGGTACGTGGGTATGTAACGAAGCTTTATATGAGTGGTGGAAACGGAAAATAACCGAGGAAGTGAAAGCCGGAGGGCGTTACTTTTCTATTATGGCGTTGTGCTCTTATGGCTTGAAGTGTGGCATATCCGAGCAGAAGATACGGAGAGACGCCTATGCGTTCTTGGACCATTTAGAGAGCCTTACCGAGGACGAGGACAACCATTTCAGCCGGGCAGATGTGAAAGACGCTCTCCGGGCATTGAAAGGGGACAGAAAAAGGTTGTCAACGATAGCAAGCCGGGAATGGATAGAGGACAACACAAAGGTTACGATACCAGCAAATAAGCGAAATTACAGAAAACAAGAGGCTCATTTATATCTTGCAAGGCGAAAAAAAGAGGATATGAAAGTTATAGGCGAAGTAGTAAAAGAGGGCAGACCAACAGCAGAGCGGACAGTCAGAGAATGGCAGGAGAGCCACCCGGCAGGAAAGAAAGCGGACTGCATTCGAGAGACAGGACTTGCAAAGCATACGGTTTATAAGTGGTGGAAGTAGGGCATACTTGAAATGCCGAAAGGCATATGCTATAATGCCAATAGGCAAGAAAGACGAAAGTGCTCATTGTGGCACGCAAAAAGCCCCGGAGTTGCGACCTCCGGGGCTTTTCTATTCCGTTGTGGCAAGGTGGCTTATGCCTTAGGCTGGCTACCGCCTATTTATCTCCGTCCAGCCATTTGCAGATGTAGTAGGCGACTACACTTGCCAAGACAGAGAGTAAGAAAGACGAAAATATACTCATGGTGGCACACCCCCTTTCTGTACCTGTATAGGGGTGGTAGCGTCGCCCATTATACCATAGTGGCAGAAATGCCACAAGAAGCCATTTCCCCTTGTTTATTATCAAAGCCATAAGGAAAAGAGTGTCAAGGGCGGTCATAGACCGCAGCGTTTACCCTTGATACTCTTTTTTGTTGGCTATAATGCCGGAGGGGAAAACGGCTGTCCGTCCGTTCCTTTACTTCCCCCCCTGTGCTTCATTGTCCGTTCCGGCGGAAGAAAGTAAAGGGTGGTCTGCGACCATTTTTTATCTGCTGTACTCGCTGATCGGCAAGCCGAAGCTCATACTGCAGATAAAAAACAAGCCCTTGACTGTCTTCCTCCTACACTTCCAAAGTCGCCCAAGAGGAAGTAAGCTCCACTATATTCTTGGCAGAATATACGCACGAATATATCCGCTTGATATAGAGTTTATATCATGCTATAATATGTGTAGCGGATATATTGCAAGTTCCCTAAAGTGTTACCACTTTAGAACTTGTGAGGGTGGCAAGCCCCCCTTCAATCCCCCTTTTTAGAGAGCCGAAAGGCTCATAATTTGACGGTGGTAGCACCGAAGAAAGAGAGGTCAAAGGCATGAAAAAAGAAATGGATAAAATTCAGTTTGAGTACAGATACGAGGTGCAGGAGCTGATGAAAGTAATTGATAAATATGTAAAACAGAACCCGGCAGAAAAGGAAAATAAGACGCTGGAGCGTTTCTTTGACTTACTTGATGTCATGGATATGGAGTGGTAAGGGCATGAACAAGACAAGACCAAAGCAGTTATCATTCCGAGTAAGTGAAGAAGAATACCAGCAGTTGCAGGAGAAGATTTCAGAGAGTGGAAAGAACCAGCAGGAGTATATCCTTTCCTGTGTGCTGGAGAAGCAGATCGTGAATACGGACGGTATCAAAGAACTTATCCCGGAACTGAAACGGATAGGGAACAACCTCAACCAAATAGCAAAGCGGTGTAATGAGGGGGGAATGTTGCCGAGTGAAGCGGAAGTGCGGAAGCATGGAGAGGAGCTGAACAAAGTATGGCAGTCATTAAGGCGGTATCTTCAAAGGCGGGCATAGGGCACGCAATAGATTATGTGACGAAAAAAGAAAAGACAGAGGAGAAGCTTGTCAGCGGTCTGCATTGTGAGCCGGAGACGGTCAAGGAAGAAATGCAAGCCACAAAGGAGCTGTGGGGCAAGACGGACGGAAGAACCTATAAGCATTATGTGCAATCCTACCATGAGGACGAGGAAATAACCCCGGAGCAGGCTCACAAGAACGCTGTCGAGCTGGCAGAGCATACAAAGGCATGGAAAGGGCATGAAGTTCTGATAGCCACGCATATAGACAAGGGGCATATACACACGCACTTTATTGTTAATTCCGTAAATTATGAGAACGGTCATAAGCTCCAATGGAGTAAGCACGACCTTAAAGACTTAAAGGAACGGTGCAACGAGCAGAGCCGGGAACAGGGCTTGCATGTGCCGGAGAAAGGAAAGACATTTGCTGGAGAAGTACGGGAAGAAACGGTGGCATGGAGCAAAGACACCTACCAGCTTTTGAAACAGGCAGAGCAGGGAAAGGTCAAAAGCTATGTGCAGGATATTGCCCTTGCGGTGCTGGATTGTAAGGAAACAGCGACCAGCCGGGAAACATTTATCCGGCTGATGAATGAAAGAGGGTACGGAGTGGACTGGCAGGACAGCCATAAGTACATCACATATACCGACTTAGCCAGGGAACAGGCAGGAGAAAAGGCTTGTAAAATCAGAGATAACAAGCTGGAAAAATACTACAATATGGATTTCGGAAAGGAGAGCATGGAGCATGAGTTTGAGAGAAATGCACGAACAGCAGAAGCAGAGCAGTCCAAGAGAGCAGCTTCAAGAGTTAAACCGACAGAGCCGGACAGAGCTGGAAAACAGTCTGCTCAAAGAAGCGTTGGCGATGTCGAGCGAGAACTGCGAGGAATTGATGAAGCAGTCAAATCAAGAACAAGTAAGGGCAGAGCAGAACAGGCAGAGAGACGCAGAGCAGAACAGGAAGCTCATCAGCGAGCTGAAGCAGAGCGTAGAGCTGCTGAAGAACAGCAACGAGTTGCTTCAAGACGCTATATCGGACGAGGTTGGGAGCTTGAAAGATGAGGTTAAGGAAAACACCGTCCAAGAGGTTAGAAAGGCGTTACAGGCGAATATAGAGGCTATACAGAGGGCTACAAAGCTTCTTGAGAAGCAGTCTGATACACTTACGAGCGTGATGAAGCAGAAGATCCGGGAGCTGGAGGAAAGTAAGAACAGCTTTTTCAGATATGAGGGCTTGAAGTTGTACCTGTTTTGGGGCGGTATGGTCTGCAATATTTTAGTGTTTCTTATGCTGGCATATAGCTTGTTTGGAAAGTAAAAAAGAGTGATAAATTAGAATTTTCTATTGTTTTTTGAGGTGTTATTTATTATAATAGATAATGTTAATATAGAATAAAAACTGCCAACGGGTAGTGAATGCGTAAAGCATTTGTTTGTACATCGTTAGGTCTTTGAAGATGTGCATTCAAATGCTTTTTCTTTTATAACATTAAAAGGAGAAGAACCATGTTTAGAGAAATGAGAAGATTTAAGCAGTTATTGCCACAAGAAACCGCTATAGAAATTTTGAACAGAAATACAAGCGGAACTTTAGCGTTAATCGGAGATAATGATTATCCATACGCCGTTCCTATAAGCTATGTTTATATAGATGGAAAACTGTATTTCCATTCTGCTAAAAGCGGACACAAAATTGATGCAATTATTAAACATGAAAAAGCATCTTTTTGCGTAATTGATCAAGATCATATTGTGCCGGAGAAATATACTACATATTTCAGAAGCGTCATTGCGTTCGGTAAAGTACATCTTGTAGAAGATATGAATGAAATGCGTCGTATTGCAACCTTGCTTTTTATGAAATATTCAGCAGATTACAAAGATGGAATTCCTAAAGAAATTGATTCTTCTATCAGAAACATGGCAATCATTGAAATGACAATTGAACACCTGACTGGTAAAGAAGCAATTGATCTGGTTAAAATGAAAAAAGTTGATAAAGAATAAGCACTGCCACCGGGTAGTAGATGCGTAAAGCATTCGACTGTACATCGTTAGGTCTTTGAAGATGTATATTCGGATGCTTATTTTTTTGGAGGTTATTATGAAAGAGTTTAAGGACTATTTTTCAAAAAGTGAAATTGTTTTGTGGAGTTCTTCTGTAATGGTTATTATAATTTCATTCTGTGTTTTTGACAGAATAAATTATATGACTTTGTGTGCATCGCTAATAGGAGTAACATCTTTGATATTTAACGCAAAGGGAAATCCGTTTGGACAATTACTTATGGTTGTATTCAGTTTGCTGTATGGGATTATTTCATATACCTTTTCGTATTATGGGGAGATGATTACATATCTTGGAATGACAATGCCGATGGCAATTTTTGCCTTAATATCATGGCTGAAGAATCCGTATAACGGAAACAAAGCGGAGGTTAAAGTTAATAGCATTGGAAAAAGAGAAAATGTCTGTATGTGGATTGTGACATTTGTTGTTACATTTCTATTCTATTTGATTTTGAAGTGTTTTAATACAGCTAACATCATCCCGAGCACTATATCGGTAACAACAAGTTTTCTTGCAGTATACCTTACCTTTAGGAGAAGTCCGTATTTTGCATTGGCATACGCTGCCAATGATATTGTTTTGATTATATTATGGATATTGGCAAGTCTGTATGATATTAGATATGTTTCGGTGGTAGTATGTTTTATTGCGTTCTTTGCTAATGATATATACGGATTTGTAAGTTGGAGAAAAATGAAAACCAGACAGCAAGAAATAACTAATGTTGTGAGCATAATGTAAATTCCAGTTTGTCGGTACGAAGAAAAAGGTAAAATACTGTAGTGATAAGATTAGCGGTCAAGGCGAGAGGGAGTGAGGTGTAGGTATTGACACCAAAAAGGCACTCCCTTATACTTGAGAGAAAAAGGTGCAAAAACCTATTGATAAGATTAGCGGTCAAGGCGAGAGG
>NZ_JAGTTT010000054.1:0-5965 GCF_018223505.1 Anaerostipes sp. Marseille-Q3525 | reverse complement strand
CCAACAAAAAAAAAAGTGGGGGGGTCGCCGTTATCCACCCCCGCCACTCACCTCCACGTGTTCTGTAGTATGTCAGTCTTATAGATAAATAATATCAGAGGTAATGAGAATAAAAAGTAAAAAGTGAAGGTTAACCAATATGTTTCATGACACATTGGTGCCTTGCGCAGAAAGGCGGAATATAAATATGAAAAAATTAACAAGACAGGAGAAACACGAACAGTGTATGCGTGAAATCCGTGGAACACTGATCGTTGTTTTGATCTGCTGTGCTTGGCATATTGCCAGTGCATTTTTATTAAATGGTACTGGTCTTTATTTTCTAGGAATGCCAGCATGGTTTAGCGTATCAACTTTCGGAACGATCATACTTTCTTTGATCGGTGTCTGGTACTTATTAAAACATGTATTTATTAACTTCGATTATGATGATGAAGAGGAGGAAGAAGAATAAAATGTCAGCAAATCAGAAAATCATTCTTATGATCTTTATCGTTTACCTCATTTTAAATGCCGCGATCGGTATCATTTTTAGTAAACGTCAGAATAAAAAACAGCATACTTCTTCTGAGAAAAAATTCTTTATCGGTGGAAGAAATATGAATGGACTTCTTTTAGCAATGACAACCATGGCAACTTATACTTCTGTAAGTTCCTTTATCTCCGGACCTGGAGCTGCTGGTCTTACTTACGGATATGCACAGGCATGGATCGCTACCGTACAGGTTCCGATTACATTTCTGGTACTTGGTGTTCTTGGTAATAAACTGGCTTTAGTTTCAAGAAGAACCGGTGCCGTTACTGTTGTCGGTTATTTAAAAGCCCGTTATAAAAGTGATGTATTGGTTATCGTAACCAGTTTGCTTATGGTTATCTTCTTTATGGCACAGATGATCGGACAGTTTACTGGTGGAGCAACTTTGATCTCTTCCATCACAGGACTTGATCATGTCGTTTCTTTATTGATTTTTGGTGCAGTTGTTATCATCTATACATCTTTCGGTGGTTTCAGTGCTGTTGCGATCACAGATACGATTCAGGGAATCATCATGTGTGTCGGTACATTTTTGCTTTTATTCTTCGTATTAAAAGCTGGCGGTGGACTTGCTGGTATTGATGCTGGACTTGCACAGAATCTACCTGGTGTATATAATGATCTATTTTCAAAATATAGTCCCGGAACTTTGCTTAGTTTCTGGATTCTTGTAGGATTTGGTACTCTTGGACTTCCACAGACCGCTGTTCGTTCTATGGGATTTAAAAATACAAAGAGTCTTCATTCTGCGATGTGGATTGGTGCGGTTACTTGTAGCTTTATCATCGTTGGTATGCATATGGCTGGTACATGGGCAGGTGCACTGGTAGATACAAAGAATCTTCCAACTTCTGATTATTTTATTCCGTATATTGTTCAGAAGATCATGCCCGTTGGATTAGCTGGAACATTCCTTGCAGCACCTATGGCTGCTGTTATGTCTACTGCTGATTCTCTTTTGATCCTTGCTTCTGCAGCAATTGTAAAAGATCTGTGGCGTAACTATGTTGTCAAAGATGATCCTGTGAAAATTAAATCTTATAACAAAAATGTTGGAAAGATGAGTACACTTGTTACATTTGCATTCGGTGTGATCGTCATCTTACTTACGATCAATCCACCTGATATCATTTTCTTCCTGAATCTGTTTGCTTTGGGTGGTCTGGAATGCAGTTTCTTCTGGCCTTTAGTTGGTGGATTGTTCTGGAAGAAAGGAACAAAACAGGCAGCCGTCTTTAGTTCTATTGGAGCAGCGATCACTTATGTATTTTGTTACTATAATGTACAGATCGCAGGAATCAATGCCGTTGTATGGGGACTTCTTGCCGGTGGAATCTTGTATTTTGTAATAGGAAATATAACTTGCAAGAATGGACTTGATGAAGATATTATTAAGAATTGTTTCTAGATTTTGGATTACTTGAATTCAAAACATATCAATAAATAATATAATAAAAAGCCTCTGTGTGATGTTTCAAACTTTTTATTAACATCATACACAGAGGCTTTTTGTTTATTTAATTTTCTTTACTTTAGAAAAAGCTCCATATATCTTTTTCTTTCCAGACGTTTTTACAGCTCGTACTTTATAAGATCCATTCTTTGGTGCTTTCTTATACTTATAACTTGTTTTCTTGGTCGTTGTTACTCTTACCCATTTTTTACCTTTAAAACGATATACCTGATAGGAGGTTGCACCGCTTACTTTCTTCCACTGTAACTGAACTGTTTTCGAAGATCTCTTACATTTGCCCCAAGTTACTTTCCCAAGGGAAGTATCTGTTACCGTTATCGTAATCGTTTTGGCAAACGATGGAGCTTGTTTTGGTGTGATCGTAACACTTGTTTTTCCAGCTTTTAACCCTGTTATTTTACCAGAAGCCGATACTTTACATATCGATGGAGAAGAAACTTTGTATTTCATTTCACTTGAAATCAATGGTACATTGACAAAATGATTGTATATACTATAGGAAATATTTTTAGAAGTTCCATTCTTTAAACTAAATGAATTTATTGGATTTACTGAAAATAAATATCCTATCTGAGCTTTTGTAACTTCTATATTAGTTGTTGCAGTGTTGTTTTTGTAAGAAGATTCTTCTGCTGCATCTACAGCGGCTGTTGAAAAGTTCTGTACCCAGTAACATATGCCATTTACCTTAACCGCTCCAACACCAATTCCAGTATATCTATCTGTAAGAATATTAGCTCTATGTCCATCTGAATTCATCCATGAAGTCATGACGGATCTGCTGCTTGTCTGATCTGCAGCAATATTTTCTCCACTCGTAATATATCCAAGTTTGCTATCGTAACATACGCTATAATAAAATCTTCCTGATGGACGTATATGAGAAAATGCTATTGCAAGTTCAGCCGCACGAATCATAGATCCCTTGATCATACGACGATCCATGGTAAGTGCTTTTAATCCTTTCTTCCTTCTTTCACTATTGACTCTTTTTACAATATCAAATGCTGCTTTATAATCGTATGTTACTTTAATCGGCAGCTTCTCCATCCTCATATAAGAACCATCTTCGATTTTTTGTAGTCCATTTAACCCTTCAATCACTGCTTCTGCTGGAAATGCTTGTTTTCCAACATATATTACAGAAGCTGGAATCCTCACTTTTTTAATTTTTGTTCCATAAAAAGCAAGACTTCCTATCATCTGTAACGTATTTGAAAATGTTACGGATGTAAGGCTCTTGCAATTGAAAAATGTCTGGTATGCAATTTCGTTTAAATTCTTTGGAAAATTGATGGTTGTCAATGCAGAGCACTCCCCGAAACATCCATCTTCCAAGGAAGTTACGCTATCTGGAATTTTAATCTGTTTTAGTGATGAACAATAACCAAATACAAGCCCATCCAGCTTCTTTATATTATTTCCCATAGATACGCTTGTTAATGAAACACATTTATAAAACATCCTATATGGAATTGTTGTAAGTCCATTTCCAAAAGTTACTGTTTTTAACTGTGTACACTTTTCACAGATATAATAACCTGCTGACCTTACAGAATTCGGAATATTCAGGCTTGTAATAGTAGCACCCGCAAACGCTCCTTCACCAATTGTAGACACACTCGTTGGAATCACTATTTTTCCAACCTTTGCATGATTCAACGCATTCTTTCCAATTTCTTTTACTGAATTTGGAATCTGATAAGATGCGGCCTGCTTTCCAACTGGATATAAAATCAGTTTTGTTTTATTTTTATTGAATAAAACTCCATTCCTTGTGCTATAAGAAGGATGCCCGGATGCTACTTCAATCTTCTGAAAATCATAACATTCAAAAAATGCAAGTTCTGAAAAAGTTTTTAGCGTTGCTGGAATTGTAATATTTTTGATCGCACATCTTTGGAATGCATAATCTCTCATTGTTGTTAATTGAGATGGAATAGTTACATTCACAAGTGCAGAGCAATTCGCAAACGCTGCCCTATCTAACACTTTTAATGAAGTTGGCAATGTTGCACTTGTAAGTTTATCACACTCCAAAAATGCAGCTTCACCAATCTTTGTTAATGTCGATGGAAATTCTATCTCAGAAAGATTATAAAACTGTGCAAATGCATTTTTCCCAATCTCTGTAATACCCTTTTCCAAAATGATTTTTTTAGCTTGATTCTGATATTGTGCTAAATCATTTCTATTATCATAATTCCCAACAACCTTACCTCTTCCGCTGACTCGAAGTGTCTGGGTATTTTCATCCCATGTATAAGTCATGGAATCTACACTGGAAGCTTTTGTAGCACCTTTGCCTTTCGCTTTTGAGGATGTGCTGATGTGTTTGCTTTCAAAGGTATAACCTATTGGTTTTGTCGATTGCTTTTTTGATCTGTCTTGTAATGATATTTTTGTTTCTGTTCTTAGATTGTCTGCTGCCGATATGGAAATTGGCTGAAATGCAGTTGTGGCAGCTAGTGCCAATGATAGAAAAATGGTTGTTAGTTGTTTCTTTATCATACTTTTCCTCCTTTATAATTCGTAACTTTCCAATATACTTTCCTCATTATTTGTATGAAAATGATAAGTTATAAAATCAAATAAAAGTAACTCAGCAAACGTATTAGAATCAAAGAAATGAGGATCTCCCGTAACTTGTGCTGCATATACAGCAAGCCTCTCTTTTTTACTACAAAAGACTGGAAGTTTTGTTATTCCATGTTCTATATGCTTTAAAAGTACCTTCCAAAATATGATTCCAAAATATCATCAAATACAGTGTGAATCGTTGGAAAATATTCATGGAGATACACTTTATTCTTTTGGAAATTTTCCTGAATCAGTGCAAATGTGTCATTTTGTGTCCTTCTCTCAGCGATTTCCCGATATATTTTGCAAACTCTGTCAGGTAATTGTTGCATCCATTTTTCTGTTCTTTCTTCCGGTTCTACATCAAAGATAACTAACTCCTGTTTTGCTTCCATGTAAAATATTTCTTTTAGAAATTCAACAATTCTTCCCTGACGATCGTAATCTTCTTTTTTCTTTTCCTGCTCCTGCTTTAATTGTTCCAGATCTTTTCTTAAAGAAGTACTTTCCTCAACGGATTTTTCTATCTCAAAAGGTAGTTTTGAAAGATTTCTCGACATTGTCTTTCAGCCTGCCCCTTATCATATAAAACCTCATCTATATATGCTTCAATTTCCTGTGCGTATCCCTCTTTTCCTTTTATTAAGGATAATTTGTTCAAATATGTCTGATGTTGTAATTGTAATTTCATAAGAAGCTTCTGGTATTTTATAAGGTTCTGTTTTACTTCCATAAAAACATCCAAACGTGTTGCATTGTATCATAAAGACATCATAGCTTCAATTTTTGTATCTTTATCTGACTTTGAACAATGAAATTTTTTGGTCGTTTGATCACAGGCACAGCCAGTGGATTTTCTCTGCGGTTTTGCCTGCAAAGCTAAATTCTGGCTCTTTATTCTATTGTGACTTATAAACATCTGTCCACTGATATTTTTTTAATTTCTCATCATTCATTTTACTTGCTACTGGAAAATAAACAGCAAAACTTTTAGCACTTGCAATCTATCTTTTTTCTAAATTTTTAATTCCTATTTCATTAATACTTCCAAACGAATCAATAATATTAGTTACTGCCTGATTGTTTGTTGATGTTGCTACAATAACAGGTGCTTTATCCTTTTTGAGAGCTGCATTAACATACATATTTGCAACAATTGATTGTAATAAAGTTGTCTTCCCCGTTCCTGGAGGACCATTTACAGCTAATACCTCACCATTCTTTATTTCGCTAAAACAACTGATTGCCTCTCTTTGTGATGGTGAAAGAGGGTATTCTCCACCCATCTGACCTGAATGATACTTCATTTTGTTAAAGTCTATTTTATTTGTGTTATTAATTCGCATAGATGTTTCAATATTTCCATCTGTCATTTT
>NZ_JAGTTT010000053.1:0-6231 GCF_018223505.1 Anaerostipes sp. Marseille-Q3525 | reverse complement strand
TCTTTTATTTTACCAAATATATCGAAAGAATAAAACTATCTTTTTGATGCAAACTATTTTTAAATCATAATAGAAAGGCTGATACCCAAATGAATAAAAAAATCTTAAAACTAGGAATTCTGACTGTAGCAGGTGCTGCCATTGTTGCAATGAAAAAGTCAAAGAAAGAAAAGCTTGTATATTCTTACCCTCAAACAAAAGTGAAAAAATCGGATTACAAAAACACAGAATTAAATAAACAGAAGAAAAATAGCAAAGGAATTTATTACTCCAGTGGAAATTATGAAGCGTTTGCCAGGCCAAAGAAACCAAAAGATATAGAGAAAAAATCTGCCTATCTTGTAGGAAGTGGTCTTGCCTCTCTTGCTGCTGCCTGTTTTCTGATTCGTGATGCGCAAATGTCAGGAGATCATATTCATATCTTAGAGGCATCCAATATTGCAGGTGGTGCCTGTGATGGAATTGCTGATCCGGATCGTGGTTATATTATGCGTGGCGGCCGGGAGATGGAAGATCATTTTGAATGTCTGTGGGATTTATTTCACAGTATTCCATCCTTAGAACATCCAGAAAATTCTGTGTTAGATGAATTTTACTGGTTGAATAAAGAAGATCCCAATTATTCCTTGTGCCGTGCAACAAAACATCGAGGAAAGCCGTCTGAGAATTTTGGCAAATTCAATATCGACGATAAAGGGCGAAAACAGATCATGAAATTATTCTTTACTGCAAATGAAAAATTATATAATAAAACGATCGAGGATGTCTTTGACGAACACGTTTTTGATTCAGATTTCTGGCTATACTGGCGGACAATGTTTGCTTTTGAAAACTGGCACAGTGCCTTGGAACTGAAATTATACCTACAGCGGTTTATCCATCATATCGGTGGATTGCCTGATTTTTCAGCTTTGAAATTTACACGGTATAATCAGTATGAATCTTTGATCTTGCCAATGATCGAATATCTGAAACAAAATGGTGTTATCTTTCATTTCCATACACAAGTTACGAACGTAATCTTTTCATTTGAAAATGATCAAAAGGTTGCAAAAAGTATCGAATATATCAAAAATTCTAAAACAAAGATACTTCCGCTGACAAAAGATGATCTTGTCTTTGTGACAAATGGAAGTTGTACCGAAAGTACACTGTATGGAGATCATCACACACCTGCAAATGGCGATGCAATGATTCGTATCACTGGGTGCTGGAATCTTTGGAAGAATATTGCAAAACAGGATCCTTCCTTTGGTCATCCAGAGAAATTCTGTGGAAATGTTAGTAAAACACGTTGGGAATCTGCGACGATCACAACCAGTGATACAAAGATCATTGATGCGATCACAAGAATCTGTAAACGAGATCCTCTTTCCGGAAAGGTTGTAACTGGAGGTATTGTTTCCTGCGAGGATTCCAACTGGCTATTAAGCTGGACCGTCAATCGTCAGGGACAGTTTCGAAAACAAAAAGAAGGTGAAATCTGTATCTGGCTATACAGTCTTTTTTGTGACACACCAGGAAATTATATTCATAAGCCAATGAAAGATTGTACTGGAGAAGAAATTACAGCGGAATGGTTATATCATATTGGAATACCACTGGATGAAATCGACGAATTAGCAAAAGATCATGCGAATACTGTACCGACAATGCTGCCTTATATTACCGCATTTTTTATGCCAAGAACCGCCAGAGACCGCCCGGATGTGATTCCTGATGGGTGTGTTAACTTTGCATTCTTAGGTCAGTTTGCTGAAACGCCAAGAGATACAATTTTTACTACTGAATATTCTGTGAGAACAGCTATGGAAGCTGTGTATGGACTACTTGACGTTGACCGAGGAGTGCCAGAGGTTTGGGGAAGTGTGTACGATGTAAGGAATTTGTTGGATGCGAGTGTTCGATTGATGGATGGAGAATCTCTGCTTAATATGGATCTGCCAATGCCAATTGAAAAATTAAAGGGCTGGCTGTTGAAGTTTGTCAAAGATACGGATATTGAAAAATTGTTGGAAGAATATGAATTGATTAAAAAATAAAAGAATAGCCTTGTTATCATGATAAATAAATGGTAACAAGGCTGTTTATTTTAAGTTATATATTACACACTAAAAGAATTTCAAAATATCATCTACATCTTTCCTCTTAGGTTTTGGCGGATTTTCCTTAATATATCCAACAGAGATCACAGATACAACCATCTCTGTCTCAGGAATTTCTAACATTTCTTTGATCTTTTCGCCATCTCGGATCCCCATAACTAAGGTGCCAAGTCCTAGTTCTTTGGCCTTTAAGATAAAGTTTTCATTATGTAATCCAAGATCATAATAACCCCATCCATTTCCACATTCATTATCTGGATTTCCGGAACGATCAAAACCAGATCTGTTCGCTACGAATGTTGTTACAACATAAGCACCTGTTCCTTTTGTATTATTTGCATTAAACTCTGGAAGGCATTCTTTTGCGAATTTTTCTTTCGCTTCTGCTCCTAATACACAATAATAACGAGCTGTCTGTGAATTCTTCCATGATGGTGCCAAAATTCCTGCTTCTACAAGTTGTTTGATCTGTTCTTTTGTTACTTCTTTTGAATCATCGTAAGAACGGATACTTCTTCTACTTTCTAATAATGTCTCAAATTCCATAATGTTTCCTCCGTTTTTATCATGTTAGTCATCACTAACTAATATTACAATACTTAATCTCAACTGTCAATATTTCTAATTTTTGTACTTGTCTAAATATTTCACTGGTACGTGATCCGTCAGCCATACACCATTCTTTGATAAGAAAAACTTATATCCATCCTGATACATTTCTTCTGCGTTCACAGTATATAAAACTGGCTTTCCGTGTCGTTTTCCAACTTTGATCGCGGTTTCTTCATTCGTTGATAAGTGAACATATAGTCTGTTTTTGTGAAGAAGTCCTTGTTCATCAATGGCTGAAACATATTTCTCTCCTGTACCATGCCATAATTGTTTAGGCGGTTTTGCTTCTTTTAATTCTACATCTACAGGAATCGAATGTCCTTGGTTGGCACGGATTTTTGTTTTATCTTCGTTGAATGAATATCTTTGTTTATTATCAGTTCTTACGATTTCCTCAAGGATTTCCATATTGAACATATGCGTTTTGGAAACACCTTTGATTAACTCATCAACCTCTGCCCATCCGTGTTGATCCAGATGAATTTCTGCTTTCTCAGGCTTATGACGGAGGAGAAGACTTACATATTTGCTTGTTCTTGTTAGATTCATTTGTTTCACTTCCCTATTATCTATGTTATTGTAACTCTTCAATTTTGCTCTTATCAGAAATCGCAGTCCAAGTAGCCTCAGGATTCTCCTGTGCAAAGCTATCCCATTCAGAATCCCCCATGCTAAAGGTTTGCTCTGTATCCCCATAGACTAATTTTCCATTCTGAATTGTCATACGATGAACATCGCTTTGTCCAGTGCCTTTGGTGAAATTGTGAATCAAAAGTCCATTCCCATCAGATGGAATACATACTCCTCCATTTGTTGAGAGATTCGAAATCCACTTATGTCCAGAAATAACAGACAACTTATAGCCTTCTTCAGAATTTATGCAACTAAAAACTCGTATGTCATAATTCGTATATTCGTTTACACTCCACTTTGGAGCAACGATCAATTCCTTGACACCATCCTTATTCATATCTCTAACAAAATAATAATAATCTGTATTTCCCTGTGAATCTGGAAATTCGTATTTCCCATTTTCTACATCTGTTAAAACTTTCTTGTATACTTCACTGAGTTTTATTTTCTGTTTTGGCTGTTCGGTCGTTGCTTCTGTTGTTGCAGATGATGTTTTATTTTCTGATGTTGATGTGTTTTTTGTACTGTTTGAGCTTTCCGTTGTTGCAGTTGCCATCTGTGCTGTCTGATTTCTCTGGTTGTTCCATGCGACGATTCCATATGCACTTCCACCGATTACACCGACTGCAACTGCAATTGCTGCAATCTTATTTACGATAGAAGCTTTAACAGCACTTTTTGCCGCTGCTTTCCCTGCTGTATCTACCGCTTTTGCATTGCTAATCTTTCCTGTGGTTTTCGCTGTATTTTTGAAATATTCCTGAAGGATCTTTGTCTCCATTGCTTTTCCATCTGCAAGGAATGTCTTGTCAGCTGCCATAACACTTCGATCATTACGCAGCAAGTATACAAGAAGTAACACTGGAGCCACAGCGTAAAGTTTGTATCCCTTCTTCTGTAATTGTTCCGCCTGAATCTTTAGATTCTTTCGTCCGTAATTTAATCTTGATTTTACTGTATTTTCGGAACAGTCCATTGCCTGTGCAATCTCTGAGATTGAAGCATTTTCAAGATGAAACATTAAGATAGCCATTCGTTGTTCTTCAGACAAACCATCTAACAGAATATGTACTAGTTCTTTTGTTTCTTCTCTGGTGTATGCAAGTTCGGGCTGATTTTCCGAATCTTCGTCTTCTACATCATAGACATATTCTTCCCCTTCCTGATCTACCGCCATCTCTGAAAATAAAAGAGGATTCTTCTTTACCAACATGTTTTTTGCAGTATTGGCAACGATCATTCCAAGCCAGCCTTCAAATGCTTCTGGCTGTTTCAGAGTCCCTAGTTTGGAAAATACTTTCAGATAAGCATCTTGCAGCACATCTTCTGCGGCTTCTTTATTTTTCATGTATTTTAATGCCAGATAATATTTACTTTTGTATGTTTCTTCATATAAAAATGAAAATGCACTTTGATCTCCATTTTGTGCTTTTATGACTGCTTCTTTGATTTCCATCGTTGTTCCTCTTTCTTTCTCATTTGTTTGTATGCATGGTTCCTTCTTTCCGTATCTTTTAGAAAATAACTCCGATCCAGTTTGATCAGTGCTATGATCCATTGCATAAACCTGTCTTTCATAGCATCACCTCCATGTCTGTTGCTTATATTACTTAGACAGGGAGGTGATGGGAAAAGTTTTATGATTTTAAATTTTTGTTATGAATTATTTGTTAGTCTTCACGCTCTTCTTACCAGACCATGCAGAATATAAAGTCTTACTTCCAGATTTCTTATAAGAACGAACTCTTACATAATATTTTTTCTTTCCTTTTAAGCCTTTGACTGTGTAAGATGTTCCTTTAAATGATTTTGTTTTTGATCCTTTGAAGTTACTCTTTAAAGAATACTGAACTTGATATCCTGTTACAGACTGTTTCTTTACGCTGACTTTGAAGCGTTTGGAACCTTTTGTTAATTTTGTAATGTAGGTTGCTTTTGGTTTTGTTACTGTATTATTAGGCTTTTTATTATTATTTTGAGCTGCTTTTTTATCAATAACTATAAAACTATATTGTCCATTGGCATTTCTTGCATGGAAATTTACATAGTATGTACCTTTTTTTAACCCTGTTGATTGATTTACGGGTGCCCCATTACTGTTATAAACATCCCAATCTACTACATCACCTGATACAGAAATATCTGCTTCAGATTTTACTGTAAACTTAAACCAATCTGCTGTTTCACTGATTGCACGTACTGCATAGTATCTCTTGTTTAATTCTACATATTTTGCATCACTCATCTCTTCATTCTGAGTATCATAGCTTTCAGGGAATGACTCTTTCAGCTCTTTGAATTGAAAAGCAATCGTGTAACTAGCATTATCTGAGCCACAATTTAAAGCTCCGATTAAATAGGTTGTTCCTTTAGCTAATGTATACTCTGTTGTTAATGAATATCCATTTGGTGAAAAAATAAAAGGATAATCTACAAGCATTTGATTTGAAAATTCTTCTCGAAGACAATTTTTAACATAATTTGAACCGCCTGTTGAAACAATTTTTAATGTTCCTGTTTTAGATGGAGTGAATTTATAATATTCTTCATTATTTGCAAAAGTTCCATTGTATTTTGCTCTGCCGTTTTGATCCAGATTAACCGTATTTTTTATATGAATACCTGCTGTAGATTTTGCAGTTGCCGCTTTCACTGAATTCGTTGATGCGGATACAGGTACTCCACCTACCATAGAAACACTCATCATCACTGCAAATGCAGCTGCCATCATTTTGTTTTTTCTCATAACTTTTCTCCTTTTTGTTGTTGATTTATTGCTATTATACTATATAGACAGACGTGGTTTCAAAAAAGTTTTAAAAAAATGAAAAATTTTTTAAATTTTTTTGAAAAAGTTAAAAAAGCACCAGAAAACTATAAC
>NZ_JAGTTT010000052.1:0-6983 GCF_018223505.1 Anaerostipes sp. Marseille-Q3525 | reverse complement strand
GCACGCCGCCAGCGTTCATCCTGAGCCAGGATCAAACTCTCATGTTCAATGTTGATCCAAGTTCAAGAAGCACTAGCTTCTTTATCCTTGTTATTACTGTTCTTATAAAGAACGTTCGTTGATTTTTTCTAAAATCATCTGAAAAATTCATTAGAATTTTCAAGGTTGTCTTATTGTTCAGTTGTCAAAGATCTTTTTGTGATCCGCTTCGTATAAGAAGCTTTATCATTATATCACTTAGTTCTTAGCTTGTCAAGAACTTTTTTAATTTATTTTGTTGGCCCGTTCTTCATAAGAACCGCAGCAACTTTTAAATCATATCATGTTCTTTCTTGTTTGTCAAGAACTTTTTTAATTTATTTTAAAATACATTTTTCAAATCCCTTTGAAAGCTCTGTATTTCTCTCTGTCGCTCACAGACAGCTTAGATATAATATCATGCTGATTCTTAACTGTCAACACTTTTTTTATATTTTTTTCGTTTTTTATATTTTCCTTTATTGTTCTATCTATAATATCATTCGGAAAAGGTAAGCAAAAAGGTATCTTGCCAAGAAATCCTTAGACCCCTTCTAACAAGATACCTTCTATTAATTTAATTCTGTAATATTTTTTCTGTCTCTGATCGAACCTGCTGCTGAATCATCTCTCCTAATGGATTCGTATCAACCATTGTCTGCATGAGCTCACTTCCTCCAATGATCTGATCATATTCCGTCTGCATTCCAATATGTGGCATCAATGAAATAAAAAATATCAATACCATGATAATTAAACTTCCCTTTATCAATCCAAGTACTGCTCCAGCTACACGGTTAATAAATCCAACCCCCGGTATACGGCTGATTTTATTAATAAATCGTACAATAATAGAAAATATCATCTTACATACGATCATTAATATAATATATGAAATCATATATGCAACTTGATCCGTTACAATCGTTCCCTGAATCTGTGGTACATTTTGAATCACAATATCCTTGAAATATGATGCTCCTTCATATGCGATTGCAAATGTAAGAATCCACGATGCAAGATTGAGCATACTTCTCATCAGACCTCTTCGATATCCTATTACTACCTGAAAAATCAGATATAATCCAAATATACCTAAAACTATTTCTCCCATGTGTACTCCATTTCTAGCGTAACTCAAGTAAATTAATATTGTCTTCATATGTAATTAAATATCTTCTCTTCTTTCCTGTTAATGATACATTTGAAATCCTTTTCTTAAAATCTTTCTGATACATCTCATGTCCTGCAAAATTTAGAACAGAAAAATGATAATTTCCTGCAAGTACTATTTCTTTTTCTCCCAATAATAATTTTGTATACTCAGAGGAGAACTCATGTTCCATAACACTTCGCCCATTTTTATTGTAAACAACCGCCTGATATTTTTCCTGTGCTGACTTTGTATCATTTTCAAGAACCATTGCTATATATTTATCATTTACCGCAATACTCTTGATCGTCTTACGAATCTCTACTGTATTATTCTTAGAAATTGTCTTTCCTGTTTTAAAGAATATAAGTTTGTCATCTGCTGCTGCCACTACCTTGGAACCACTCATATAACTAACTTTTGAAATTACACAATCTTTGAAATCAAAGCCTCCGATCAGCTGATCACCTTTTTCTTCACCTGTCATTCCAAAATTATAAAATGCTATTCTGCTCTTTACATTGATTCCATCTACCACAAGATAACTTACAACCAAATTCTGTCCATCCGAAGACAGTGCAATATCCATCGGATATCCATTCTGGCTTGCAGTTACTTTAATGCTCACCAATTTCTTCTGTGCTGCATCATATAATTCAATATAATTTCCCTTATCACCATGAAGCATCAATGCGATCACGCCTTGTTTTGCAATCTCAACATCAACAATCGGATAAGAAACACTGAATTTTTTCATCTGACCATCATTATCAAGCAGTGCGATCTCATTTCCATTCTTTGATGCTATTACAATATAATTTCCACAATAGGATGCTTGTGGATTTTTAATTGAATATGTGCGATTCCATTTTTCATTTCCTTTTCCATCTAGGAAATAAATTCCATCTTCACTGTAACATATCGTTCCTTTTTTATAAGAAAATGATTGAAAAGATTCCGTCAAATCTTTCGAAATGGTCTTAACTACCTTTATATTATGATATGTCCGGTATCGATACGCTAAAATACTGCATAACGCTACGATCATAAGTGCGATGATCAATCCAATCCTGTATCTCTTCTTTCTTTGTTCCAGGATTAACGCATTTTGAAAATTCTCATTTGAATTAATGTAAACAGAAAATCCTGATTTTTTCTTTTGTTCCATAAAATCCCTTTCTTCTTTATGATCGTTATGATTTCTGAACAAAAATTAGTATACATTATCCTATGAAATGTGTCCAGTGTCCTTACCTTCTACGATTAACGTAACACTGGTATGATTAATTTCTGTCCCGGATAAATTTGATTTTGATCATTCAGAGTATTTGCCGTCTTGATTCTTTGTACTAATTTTTGTGTCCCATATACTTTTCTGCTGATTGATACCAGTGTCTCTCCTTTTTTCACCGTATATTTATAATATTTATATTTTGAGACATTCGTCTTTTTCACAGATGTTGCTGCTGTCGACTTTTCTGTTGTTTTTTTTACTTTTGTTGTATTCTTTTTATTTTCAGTTGATGCCTGAGTATCCAGTATTTTCGTAACTGTTTTTTCCTTTGTCGTCTCACTTTTATCTTCCACCTGATCTTTTACACCTTTTCCCATTGTATTTACTGCCCCATTTACTACGTCACGAAAGTTAATACTCTGATCTTGATGAGCATAATAATACATACTTCCGCCCATGATCATCATGACTACAACAGCTGCTGCCGTAGAAAACGTGCGAAATCTTCCTTTTCTCTGGCTGCTTTTTGTTTTTCTGGAAACTTTCTCACGAAATTGTCTGATCAATCTTTCATCCCTCATATTTTCCATCATTTTCTCATAATTTTCGGATTCCTGCATTCCTTCTCTGCGTTCTGCCAGATATTCACGCATCATCGGATTCTTGTCATAATATATGTAGTAACCACTTTGCCTTACAAGATCTTGTCCACGATATACATAAAATGCATCTTCATTTTCCAAATCATCGATCATATAAAGTACTTTTCCTTCCCCTGGAAAATTTTCAAAATGTGTTTTTTTTATCTTATCATTTAATCGTACCGAAAATCCCATTCTCAGCAATGCCCATCCGATCACTTCTAATCCAGGAAATAATCTGTCTTTTTGCTGATAAATTTCTCTCCATACTTCATCGTTAAATACAGTTTCATCCAAATCAAGTTCCAGATTCTGTCCCTCAATTGCTCCCTTTACATAAATAATAGTATCGTTTTCTACTATTTCCTTCTCTCCAAATAAAATGGCTCCTCTTACATAAGTATTCTTGTCCGTTGATAATGAATTCAAAAATGTTATTACATAATCTTCAATATATACTTTTGTATGTCCAACCGGACTCCCGATCTGACGAATGTTTTTGGGCAACAACTGCTCTGTTTTCACGAAAATTCCTCCTTTTTCTCTATCCTTTCAAACAAACCTTACCACGATCATTTCATATTTTTTATCAAACTGCGTCGAAGAAATCACAATTTTTTTCTACATATTTTTTCTATGTTTTGGATACACTAGAAACAAATCATAACGCAGGAGGAAATTGCTTTGAGTTTAAAAAAAATAAATTATTATCAACCGAATGATTTTTATGCTTTATCAAGATTTCAATCTGACTTTCTCAAACATTTACAAAAAAAATGCAAAAAAAATCAGCCACTGGTCTTAATCTGTATTGGTTCAGATCGTGCAACCGGTGACTGTCTTGGTCCTTTAGTTGGTCAATCTCTTATGGATTTCCCTATATATTCTGTTTATGGTACTCTGCAATTTCCTGTTCATGCTAAAAATCTTGATAAAACCATGGAACTGATCTACAAATTTCATAAGAATCCATTTATCATTGCAATCGATTCTTGTCTTGGCTATGCGGACCATGTTGGATATATCACACTTTCTTCTATGCCACTTTGCCCTGGTCGTGGTGTTTCTAAACATCTGCCCCCAATTGGTGACATTTCTATCACTGGGATCGTTGATAGATTTTCTGAATCAAGTCATGAAACAATTCAGACAACAAGACTGCAGACTGTTTTTTATTTAGCTTCTTTCATTGCAAAAGGAATTCAGATTCCTAAATTTCAAGTTTCATATCCCCATCTTTGATCAGCCCTTTTCTCCTCATTGCCTCTGAAATAAAATAAGTAAGAAATGCTGGGGCGATGATCAGCATAACAAGAATCATAAGAATGGTGATTGTTGGGGATGTATTCGTAATCATTGTTTTGTATACCATAATCGGCCCCACAAGTCCTGCTGTTCCCATTCCAGATCCTATCGCATTGTTTGTCATTTTTAATACAACTGTTGAAATTGGTCCAAGAATCGCACTTGTGATGATCGTTGGCAGCCATATTAATGGTTTTCGTACAATGTTTGGAACTTGCAGCATAGACGTTCCGATTCCCTGTGCCAAAAGTCCTCCAATTCCATTTTCCCGGAAACTTGCTGTTGCAAATCCAATCATCTGTGCACAGCATCCTACCGTTGCCGCTCCTGCTGCTATTCCTGATAGATTTAGAATAACTCCTAATGCTGCAGAACTGATCGGCAGTGTGAGTGCCATTCCCATCAGAACAGATACAATGATTCCCATCAAAAATGGCTGTTGTTCCGTTCCCCAACGTATCATCTCACCAATTTGTTTCATCAGATCAGAGATATATGGCCCAACCGTCAATCCGACCACTCCACCTCCAAGAATCGTAATAAATGGGGTTAATATAATATCAAGTTTTGTTCGTCCTACAAAAATACGTCCAAGTTCAATTCCAATATATGCAGCAACAAATGCTCCTAATGGTTCTCCTGGCCCGCTTAAAGTGATCTTGCCATTTGTGATCACACTTCCATCTAACAGCCCTGTTGCAAATGCTCCGATCATTCCTGCACTTGCGGCTGATGCACATACTAATGTCTCCTCACCAAGCTTACATGCTACTCCGATACCAATCCCTGCACCTGTCAGAACTTTTGCTATAGATGCAGCCATTACGATCATATGTCCAATGTCTCCTCCTACAAATGTTCCAATCTGCTCCAGTATCGTTCCTATAATTAATGTTGCAAATAAACCTATTGCCATTCCTGACAAACCATCTATAAATATTCTTTTTAATATTTTCATACTTATCTCCTTATACAGACTTTTTTTAAGTATAACATACTAATAGTTCTTTACAACAATCAAAAATACTCCTATACTAAACCAAAAGATTCAATTTAAATTTATTTCAAAGGCAGGAAAATTATATGTTTCGTATGTGGGGAAAGATTTTTCATGAAAATCGTATGTTAAAAGACACCGTTATTTGTATCGATACCGATTTAAATCGTACACGCAAGGTTTATCAGGCATTAGAAGAGATATGTTATGAATTTGATCTATCAAAACCTCTGTGGCTAGAAAACAACAAAAATGATTTTATCCGCCATTCTAAAACTCGCTTTACTCATGACAGTTTTGTTGAAGATATTGATTTTGACTACCTCGAAATCCAAGTAATTGAAGAAGACTAAATATTTTGATATTTTTCTTTAGAAATTATTTACACAACGTCCGTATTTTATTATACTTAATCTATAAATAATAGTGCCCTGGGCCCTTGATCTTATCATGTAAGGAGACATTTATATGAAGGGAAACGGACATTCTAAAAATAAGCAATATACGTCTGAATATATTGCACTTTTATATCAGAAATATTCATACAAACTATATCACAGTGCTTTTCGTTATACTTCGAATATAAGCACTGCAGAGGATGGTGTGCAATTAGTTTTTGAGAAGATTCTTTTACATCCCAAGACCGCCCTAGAGGTTCCTGAGGATGAGATTCTGTATTTTCTTTTTGCTGTACTTCGCAATGTGATGTATACAATTACCAAAGACGAAGCTAAGAATTCTCATTTTCCACTGGGATATGATGAAGATATTAACAATTCTCCAGATCTTACAGATTCTGAAGATGTTTTTATTCGTGTCATTCACACAGAATGTATCAAAAATATTTTTTCTAAACTTAAACCATCTCTTCGTGATACTATGATCTTTCATTATTGTTATGGTTTTAAGTATCGTGAGATTGCAGATATATTTCATATTTCTGAACGTGCCGTAAAAAAACGTATTGCTACAGCTAAGAAGCAAATCAAAACGATGTTTCGGAAAGAGGACTTCCTATGAACAATAAGGACAAAAAGATTATTGAAGAACAAGATAAATTATTAGATCACCTCATTGAATATGCTGGCCGCCAATATATTGATGAAGAGATCAAAAAATATGAAGAGCTTCCTGAATTGGAACCTTCAAAAGAATTTGATGAAAAAATGCACAAAATGTTTCAAGATGCTTATAAACGAGAATCTCGTCTTGAGCACATTCAGTTGGGCAAGAAAATAGCAGTGATTGCTGTTGCAGCACTTCTTGTTGTTTCTGCTGCGGCTATGAATATCAAGGCGGTTAGAGAACCTGTATTGAATTTTGTATTCCATAGAAGTGTTAATGGTAACAAAACAAATGTTAATTCACAGGATAATACAAAAGATCATTATGATGTTTCTTTTAAATATATCCCTGATGGTTATAAACAAGAAAAAGTTACTTATTCTATGAATAATGATCAAATTAGTTATCAATTTTATAACAATAAATTAAAAAAAGATCTATTTATTAATATTCAGATAGACCAAGATTATGATTCTTATGTAAATCAATCTTCTCTTTCTAAATATGACAAAATCACATACGAAAATCATACTTATTATTTTCTTTCTGGCGATACTAATACTTTAATTA
>NZ_JAGTTT010000051.1:0-7378 GCF_018223505.1 Anaerostipes sp. Marseille-Q3525 | reverse complement strand
TTGGTGTATATATCATAATAAATTCCTCCGTAGAGAATTTATTATAATGTGATTTTGTACATTTTTAAATGATCATTTCTGTACATTCTTATATTAGCATTTATAAATTTATTTTGATTTTTCTATTGCTATTAAGTGATAAGGTGTTTACAATATTCATAAAGAGCTCCTTTGTGTGTATTCGTTAAGACGTTGAACACCTTAATTTTACCACAAATGGATGCTCTTTTTTTATTCACTTGATAGATGAAAGGGAAAATCAATAAAAACATAGCAACTATGCGACTTTTAGTCGCTAACACGACGAAGTCGTGAATAATTCAGAATTAAAAATAATATTTTTATAATTATAATGGTGATTATCGAAAGCGTGAAATAATTTAATATTTTGAAGTTTTATGAAAGACATATTTTTAAAAGAGTATATGTCTTTTTCTAGTTAAAAGTGTTGTTTAGTGATAATAATAAATTTATAGAATATCTCGAGTAGTCATAGTATAATGAAATTAGTTTTTTAGAAAAGAGGAAAGTACATGGAGAATTCAAAATCCAAGGAGTTGATGGCAGGTTTAACAACAGCATTTATAGATCAATCCAATAATTCAAATTTAGCATACCGTCCAGAATTTGTTTACAACGATCATAAACAAGGAAAGAAAGTTCTTGTTTCTTTGGAACAAGAATTAAAACGATGTGATGAATTCTTTATCAGTGTAGCATTTATTACTGATAGTGGGTTTGAATCTCTATCTATGATTTTAAAAGAGCTAGAACAAAAAGGAATTCCAGGGAAAATTCTTACGACAGATTATTTAACATTTAGTCAGCCTAAAGCATTAGATCGATTGGCTCAGTTGAAAAATATTGAATTAAAAATGTTTCGAACAAATTCTGAGGTTGGAGGATTTCACACAAAAGGATATATATTCCGTGAAGATGAATTATATCGAATCATTATCGGAAGTTCCAATATGACATCAAAAGCGATTACAGAAAATAGAGAATGGAATACAAAGATTGTTTCTACAGAACAAGGAGAAGTTACACAAGAAATTTTAAATGAATTCAAGAATTTATGGATGTCACCAAATAGTCAATATTATGAAGAATTCATTGAGGATTATAAAGAACGATATTTACAAAATCAAATCATCAAAAAACAGCAAAGACAAGCAGCAAAAGAACAAATTGTTGATTTTGAAAGTTATAAATTAAAACCAAATAAGATGCAGTTAGCTTTTATCAATAATCTTATGAAGATGAGATCACAAGGAATAGAAAAGGCTTTACTGTTATCCAGTACAGGAACTGGAAAGACTTATGCATCAGCCTTTGCCGTTCGAGAGCTAGGATATCAGAAGGTTTTATTTTTAGTACATAGAAACCAAATTGCAGAACAAGCATTAAAATCATACCAAAAAGTTTTTGGGCCGTCTGTTACGATGGGATTAGTTACTGGTAAATCTCATGATTATGGTGCAAATTTTATTTTTGCGACAGTACAGACATTGTCAAAAACTGAAAATTTAGAAAGATTTGCAAGAGATCATTTTGAATGTTGCATCTATGATGAAGCTCATCATACCTCAGCAGATAGTTATAAAAAGGTTATGGATTACTTTACTCCACAATTTACACTGGGAATGACAGCAACACCTGATAAAAGAGATGATCATATAGAAGGTCGTAATATTTATGAGATCTTTGATCACAACATTGCATACGAGATTCGATTGCAAAAAGCAATGGAAGAAGATTTATTATGTCCATTTCATTATTTTGGAATTACTGATTTAGAAATTGTTGATGATACAATGGTCAATGGAAACAAATTGACAAAAGAAGAAAAGCTACAAAATTTTAGATTTTTGATCTCGGATGAACGTGTAAAATATGTGATGGAACAGGCGGAATATTATGGTTATAGTGGTAATCGAGTAAAAGGTCTGATTTTTTGCAGCAGAATTGAAGAAGCAAATGAATTATCAAAGAAATTTAATGAACATGGTTGGCGAACATTAGCATTAAGTGGTGCAGATTCAGAAGAAGTTCGAAGAGATGCGATTGAACGTTTGGTTAATGATGATATCAATGAGTTAGATTATATTTTATCTGTAGATATTTTCAGTGAAGGTGTTGATGTACCAGAGATTAATCAGGTAATTATGCTAAGACCAACACAGTCACCGATTGTATTTATCCAACAATTAGGACGAGGACTTCGAAAAGCAGAAGACAAAGAGTATGTTGTAATACTTGATTTTATCGGAAATTATAAGAATAATTTTATGATACCGATTGCTTTGTCTGGGGATCGTAGTTATAACAAGGATAATGTAAGAAAATATGTAGTCAGTGGAAATAGTCTGATTCCGGGAGCATCTACAATTCATTTTGATGAAATATCTAAAGAACGAATATTTAATGCAGTTGATAATTTAAAAAGCATGAAAGCATTGATCAAAGAAAGCTATACCTCTTTGAAAAATAGACTGGGTAGAATTCCAAGATTGGTTGACTTTTATGAAAATGAAGAGATCGATCCAATGATTATTATTCGAGAATATAAGACTTATCATGCAATGTTGAAAGCTATGGAGAAAAAACAAGAAATAGAGGAGCTTTCAGATAATGAAACTCTGATATTGGAATATTTATCAAAGACGATTTTAAGCGGGGTACGTCCACAAGAATTGGAATTATTGAAAATGCTGTTGGAGCATAATGAAGTTTCCATAGAAGAATTTCAGGAAGATGTTTCAGTTGAATTTGGTTATCTTTTGGATATGGATGCTATCAAAAATACTATTAGAATTTTACAGGGACATTTTCATATTAATTCTGCAGAACATCAAAAATATGCGCAAATTGATATTTTAAAAGTTAATGAAAATAAAAGAATTCAACGATTAAATAGTTTTGTAAGTAAATTAAATGAATCGGAGTTTCGGAAAGAATTAAACGATATTATTTCGTTTGGTTTACATAGATATAAAGATAAATATAATCAAAATAAGAATCAAGGAGTTCCATTTGTATTATATGAACAATATTCAAGAAGAGATGTTTGTTTTTTAATGGATTGTCACAAAGATTTATCATCTACAATGTATGGAATGAAAAGGATTAATGATGATGTATTTGTTTTTGTTACATATCATAAAGAAGAAACAAAAGATATCAGTAAAGAATACGTCGATGGAAAACCTGATTATGCAGATGTGTTTGAAGACAATCAAATATTCTGTTGGGATACTCAGATTGGAAGAGGTATTGATAGTTCTTATACGCACGATGTGATGAAAGCTTATAGAAAACATTTGATGGTTAAAAAAAGCGATACAGAAACGACATTTTATTATATGGGACAGTTCAATATTGTAGAAGTTAAGCCTGCAAAAAAATTAGATAATAAAGGAAAAGAACGAGATATTGCGAAGTTTAAAGTAAAAATGAGACATGCAGTTCGAGATGATTTATTGCAGTATTTAGAGAGTAATATAGATTAGGTTACGAGTAGAAAATGAAAAGGAAGAATGATATGAAGACGATAAAGGTAGTGGCAGCAGTTATAAGAGACGGAGATAAGATATTTGCGACACAGAGAGGATATGGTGATCTAAAAGGTGGATGGGAATTTCCTGGGGGAAAGATTGAAGAAGGGGAAACTCCACAGGAAGCTTTGAAGAGAGAGATTATGGAGGAATTGGATACAGAGATTGAAGTTGGAGAATTGATTGATACGATAGAGTATGATTATCCGGAGTTTCATTTGTCTATGGGGTGTTATTGGTGTTCTGTAGTTAGTGGCGATTTGGTTTTGAAAGAGCATGAGGCAGCTCGATGGTTGGGGAAGGATGAATTAATGGATGTTGAGTGGTTGCCGGCGGATGTTGAGTTGATTGATGAAATATTTAAATTTAGTAAGTAAAAATATATAATTTATGCTAATTAAAAAGAACAGGGAGTTAATTTTATGATTAATTTATCTTCAATAGAGACATTAATAAAGAAAAATGATGTCACAGGAAAAGATCGTTGGTATCCTCAAGCTGTTGAGTTATATAAAGCGAGTATAAAGATGGATGAAAATACAGATGAAATAAAGAGAATGAGAAGTAATTTTGCATATAGCATGCAGTATTTGGAATATATAGAAAAGCAAATTGACGAATTAAAATTATCCTCAGTACTAATCTCTATGTTGTATAAGACATATATTATTACGGGAGTTGGAATTATAGAATTACTGTTTGTTTATATCCTTAAAAAGAATGAACAGTGGAATCAAACAGAATGGTTAGAATATGGGAATATGGTGTCAAATCCTAAAATAATTAATGGAGAGACTATAAGAGTAGAAACAAAAATATGTAAAAGAGTTAGTAAATATGATATGAGAATGGATCTTGATTCAATGATAAAAAAAGTAGAAAAAAAGCATATAATATCTATAAATCATGAAGTATATCCAGCCTTAAAAAATTTAAGACAATTAAGAAATAGGGTTCATTTGCAAGTTGGTGATGGTGCTTATGATCATGATTATAATGAAATTGGACTAAATGAGATTCAAATGATGAGACGTATTTTATATACTATTTTAACAGTACCAGAAATATGTAGATATAAAAATTGTTTTAAATTTATATATGATAGTTACCAAAAATACAAATAAAGAAAACTATTAAGGTCCCTGAGACATTAAGAAATCATTCATCTAGCAAGCTATATGGCACAGCTTACGGGCAAGCCGCAGGAAGAAATCATCAGCGAATTGCAAGGCGTAATCTTTAGAGTGCCAAACTATGAGCCTGCCTTGTATGTTACGGCAGACGAATATCTGTCGGGCGATGTAAGGCAAAAACTGAAAGTTGCGGAGATAGCGGCGAAGTCCGACCGTACGCTGACGTTGAATGTGGAAGCCTTAAAGCAGGTCATTCCGAAAGACCTTTCCGCCGCTGAAATTTCTGTCCGTCTGGGGACGACTTGGATACCAGAGTCCGATATTCAGCAGTTTGTAATGGAACTTTTGACCCCGTCAAGCCACGCTGCAAGACGGCTAAGGGTACGATACACCCCGTATAACGGCGATTGGTTTATTGAAAATAAAAGCTCCGATTTTGGAAATGTCAAGGCAGACAGCACCTACGGTACGAAAAGGGCTTCCGCCTACCGCATTATCGAGGACACCTTAAACCTAAAGGATACCCGTATTTTTGACTATGTTTACGATGAACACGGTAACAAAAAAGCGGTGTTCAACCATAAGGAAACAACGGCGGCACAGGCAAAGCAGGAAGTCATCAAGCAGGCGTTCCAAGACTGGATATGGGAAGACCCAGAACGAAGAAACCGCCTTGTCCGTTATTACAACGATACCTTTAACAGCAAAAGACCCCGTGAGTATGACGGACGGCACATTACCTTCGGCGGTATCAGCCCAGAAATCACGCTAAGACCCCACCAAGTCAATGCTATCGCCCATATCCTATACGGTGGCAATACGCTCCTTGCCCACAAGGTAGGTGCAGGAAAAACCTTTGAAATGGTAGACGCCGCACAGGAAAGCAAGCGTCTGGGCTTATGTCAGAAATCAATGTTTGTCGTTCCAAATCATCTTGTCGGTCAGTGGGCTTCCGAGTATTTAAGGCTCTATCCGAGTGCCAATATCCTTGTTACCACCAAGCAGGATTTTGAAACGGCTAACCGAAAAAAGTTCTGCGGCAGGATTGCCACAGGCGATTATGATGCGGTCATCATCGGACATTCGCAATTCGAGAAAATCCAGATGAGCGTGGAACGGCAACGGGAACAGCTACAACGGCAGCTTGATGATATTGAAATGGGCATTGAAGATGTGCAGAAATCCCACGGAGAGCAGTTCACGGTTAAGCAGCTCATGAAAACAAGGAAAGGAATTGAAAATAAGCTCAAAAAACTGAACGATACCAAACGAAAGGATACGGTCATCGACTTTGAGCAGTTGGGTGTTGACAGGCTTTTCATTGACGAGAGCCATTTTTACAAAAATCTGTACCTCTACACCAAGATGCGGAATGTGGGCGGTATTGCCCAGACAGAAGCCCAGAAGTCAAGCGACCTCTTTATGAAATGCCGCTATCTGGACGAAATCACAGGCAGCCGAGGAACGATTTTCGCAACAGGAACACCTATCTCCAATTCAATGGTGGAGATGTATTCCGTACAGAGATACTTGCAGTATGACACTTTAGCAAGGAACGGCTTGCAGCATTTTGACAGTTGGGCTTCTACTTTTGGCGAAACGGTCACGGCTCTGGAATTAGCCCCAGAGGGTACAAACTACCGAGCCAAGACAAGGTTTGCCAAGTTTCACAACCTGCCAGAGCTGATGCAAATGTTCCGTGAGGTGGCGGATATTCAGAACGCCGATATGCTAAAGCTCCCTGTACCAAAGGTCAATTACCACAATATCAAGACCAAGCCGAGCGAGATACAGACCGAAATGGTGGCTTCTCTTGCAAAGAGAGCCGAGAAAATCCGTGCAAGGCTTGTCGAGCCGCAGGTCGATAATATGCTCAAAGTGACCAATGACGGGCGTAAACTTGCACTCGACCAGAGAATGATAGACCCGATGCTGCCAGACGACCCGAACAGCAAGGTCAATGTCTGTATCGACAATGTGCACCGTATCTGGGAGGAACACGCCGACACAAAGGCGACACAGCTTGTATTCTGTGACCTTTCTACACCGAAGAATGACGGTACTTTCAATGTCTATGACGATATTCGTGAGAAGCTAATCGCCCGTGGCGTTCCTGTCGAGCAGGTGCGTTTTATCCACGAAGCGACCACAGATGCACAGAAAAAAGAGCTGTTCGCAAAGGTGCGAAGCGGCGAAGTCCGTGTGCTTTTAGGCTCTACCCCGAAAATGGGGGCAGGTACGAATGTGCAGGACAGGCTCATAGCAATCCACAATCTGGACTGCCCGTGGCGACCAAGCGATGTAGGACGGATTTTGCGGACATTCAAAATAAAAAAGAATGTGGAGGTAACAGACAATGGCAAAGACAATTTTTGAGGAAATGGGCGGCAAATACGAAAGGCAAGGCGATTATTTAATACCGTGCTTAACTGTACCCGCCGAAGAAGAACAGCCGATAGGCATCTGGGGACAGCGGCATTTGGATTATCTGAAGCATCACTGCAAAGTTACATACACCAATCTTCTTACAAGCGGCAGACTTAACGCTTACCTTGCCGACATTGACAGACAGGCACAGGAACGCTTTGAAAGGCTCATAGAGGGTATGAAACAGGCACAGGGCATAACGGAACAGCTAAAGGCAGAAAACGCCTTAGAATGGACAGGATGCCTCAATAACATAAGGGCTTG
>NZ_JAGTTT010000050.1:0-8095 GCF_018223505.1 Anaerostipes sp. Marseille-Q3525 | reverse complement strand
ATATTTTTTAGTAAAAAATCATACTAACTATTGACTTATCATTTTAGCAGATGTATTATCCTTTTTGAGATAATAATTATATTTGCACAATCACGTGGTAGGTGAACAAACTTGAAATCTAAAACACACTATAAGTATTTAATCATCAGTATTCTTTGTTGGATTTTATTTATTGTTGCTATTTTTCCAACACTCAATTCTCCTATTGAAAGAGGATTACAGGCAGTACTTTTCTTATTTTTTGCATATCAGGGTGGGAAGAATTTTCAGAAATTCAGAAAGCATTATGCTGATTAATTTTTATAATATTCCACCAATAACTTCCGTCATCAAACCAGTAAATTAAAAATCATCCCTCAACCACAACCTTGCATACCTTCTTGAAACATGCAACTCCATACTTGATAAAATTTTTCATACCATCCTGTCGTAAAAAGCACACTCCACAAATTTTCTATGCTTTTATCAAGCTCATCATAGGTAAGTTCTGGTACAACATCTTTCTCAATACTCTCTCCTGCTATCAGACATTCTATCTCATTTTTCGTTGATATATCAGCCTTATCTATAAATCTGCGAACGATAGCATTACCACTTGAGTTGGACCAGAAATCCTGTGGTTTAGCGGCAGCATCTAAATATAAACTTTTATAATATTGAATTACATCCCATGGACAATATATATCAGTGTTTCCAAAATGATAACCGTCATACCACTCTTTAACTTTCAAATAATGATCTTTAAAGTTGTAATCATTCAATATTTTTTTACCTCAGCATCTTTTCATCCATTGTATTCATACCATATAAAATAAACCTCCACGAAATGTTAGAAATCAAATGTCAACGGATCAAAACTTGTCCTGTGATTTTCATTCATATGATTTAACTCTTCCATATCTTCTTTTGTAATCTCAAAATCAAAAACATCAATATTCTGCTGTAATCTCTGCTCATTTTTGGATTTTGGAATTGGGATGATTCCCTGCTGAATATTCCATCTTAACAATAATTGTGCAGTTGTTTTATTATATTTTTCTGCGATTTCCTCCATCTTTTTGTTCTCAAGATTTCCTCTTAATAAAGGTCCCCATGCCATGATCTGAATATCGTTTTCTTTACAGAAACTAATCAGTTTTTCATCGTGCATGAGCGGTGTATGTTCTATCTGATCGATCATCGGTTTGATCTCACAGTGTTCTAAAAGATAAGTTAACTGACTGATTTCAAAGTTGCAGACACCGATACTTTTTACCTTGCCTTTTTTGTATAGATGTTCCATTGCTTTCCATGTATCAAGCATTCTAGCTTTGTCTTGTCCTGGCCAATGTACTAAAAATGCATCGAGATATTCTGTCTGCAACTTTTGTAAGGATTCTTTAAAACTGCTGATTGTTTTTTCATAACCTTGGTTACAATTATTAACTTTGCTGATCAGAAAGATATCTTCTCTTGAAATTTTATTTTCTTTTAAGGCATCTCCTAATGCCTGTTCATTTTTATACATCTGTGCGGTGTCGTATAGGCGGTATCCACTTTGATAAGCATATTTGACTGCATCGTTCATTTCTTTTCCGGCTTCCATTTTATAGACACCTAATCCGATTTCTGGAATTTGTGTTTCGTTGTTTAGTCTAAACATTATTGTCTTGCTCCTTTCTATAGCATGAAATGTACTTTTCTTCAAAGTTATTATCGCTTATTTTGTACCTTTCTTCAAGATTTTGAATTTCTTTCTCCAGATATTCTATGTTTTCTCTTAAATTCTAGTATATGGATTTTTATACTGTCCATGTCGATCCATAATGTCCTTCGCCATGCTGCCAGCCTTACCTGTTGTTGTCTAATGCTTCCTCTTTTCTTTATTTGTTACTACATAAAATTCCCATGGTTGCTGATTTCATGCACTTGGGGACTGCATACCAGCTTTTAATATCCGAGGAATTTTCTCTTTTTCTACTGGCTGATTTTTATATTTTCTTATACTTACATGATGAAAAATACTATTCATATATATTCTCCTTTATGTCATAAAATATCATTCTCAATATCTTTTATTTTTTTGGCCGGAATACCACCGATCACACAATTATCCGGTACATCTTTTGTTACTACCGCACCTGCTGCGACCACAACATTATTGCCAATGGTAACACCTGGAAGAATTGTGACATTGTAATGTTTTCGCAGTTCACGGCAAAATTTAATTGTTCCTAATTTTCTCCCATTCACTCCTGCATCCCAAAAATCATAATATAATCCTGCATCTAATTTTTCTTCTTCTGTCATAAGAAACCTCCAAAGTTTTTATAATTACTTCTATTTTATAAAGAAATCAATTCCTTGTCACTATAGTTTCTTAATAATTTAAGTGGTATTTTCTAATATCACCATTTATAATAAAAATACCTAAAAGAAAAGGAGTGCTCATTATGCGTCAAAAATATATAGATCTTGCCATTCATAAACTCGCAGTTGCTTTTGCTTCTCTTGATCTAACATTTCATCCGATGAATACTGGAGTGCCTGGAGATATCACCTCGTATTGGCCTGGAAGTGATGATGAAGATATCTTAATCTGTGTATTTAAAGGGAATCAGATTCATGAACCTTTTCATCGACAGGATTTTTTCTTTCGTGAATATCTTCCAACAATATATACAGATTCTGCTCTTTTCCGCTTTTTTGTTGAACCACAAACAAATAAATTTTCAGAAGAATATATCCACCTGCCTGTCACAAAAGATTATGCAATCCTTACGATCTTAGAACTTATGATTGTAGAATATGCTGATAAAAAAGAAGATACCCAAAAGATATTAAAGTCTATGCTTCAAACTCTGTTACTTCAAATAGCACGTCGATATCGTATTGAAAACAGTGAATCTGATACAAAACCTCTTGCCAGACAGATCATAGATTATATGGATGATCATTCTGATGTTGTCACTTTAAAGGATATTGCTGCTCATTTTTCTTATCATCCAAATTATATTTCTTCTCTTTTGCATAAGGAAACTGAAAGAGCATTTACAGAAATTCCTAAATATAGTTTCATTCTTCTTTTCTCCATTTTCTGTTTTATTTATCTTTATACAAAAAGACACAATATCTGATCGATTTATCGTTCAGTACTGCGTCTTAGCGTCTCACTCTTTGTATATTGTAACATATTAAATTGTTATAACCTTAAAATCTTTTACATTAACTAGTGTTTCTTGTTTACATTTTGGACAGAATAGCAGGAAATTCTTTAATTCTGTATCTTTTCTAAGATTTAATCTTGTTTTTCCTCCGCATCTTGGACATAATAAAGGTTTTTGCTGGTCATCTTCTTTCCATAACATATGATCCTACTAAATGAAGAATCTGTGGATATAAATTAGAGCGATGCTAGGCACCGCTCTTTTTACATAATTAAAAATTTTATATATGACATTCTGATTTTTTGTCATAGTGTAAATGAATCTGCTTTTCATTTAACAGTAGTACATAAAATACCCTTCCATAATAGATATTTTCAACAATTCTTCCATGATCAAATACTGTTACCTGAGTCCCATCTTTTCTGGCAAGTGAAAATTTGACATAATCATTCTCTTGTCCGCCATTTGCATTAATCTGTTTCCAGATACTTTCTTCTACTTCTGTTTGTTCCTGTTTGTTGATGAGATTGCAGAATTTTTGTTTGGTATAAGCAAAAAACTCATCCATATCTTTGCATCCACAAAGATGCAACATTTCATGATTCGCAAACAATAGCTCATCGTCATCTGGATCTGCTTTATAAATCAAAAATGCTCCCGGCAGATTTTCTGAGACATCCATAAAGTCAAAACCAAGTTGCTTTCGAATCTGTCGAAAGCCATCTTTATATGCTACACATCCTTGTTTTCCTCTCAATTTTACTTCATATAAAGCTGCATCTGCACAGTGCGTCAATCCATCATAATTTTTTGCCTGCTGCGGATATTGTGCATATCCTAATGAGATGGTAAAAGAGTGTACTTCTCCTTTATGATAGAATTTCTTTTCTGATCTTGTAAACTCTTTGAACTTGTCATGTATTGATTCACAAGTCTGATTCGGCAACAGAAGGCAAAACTCATCTCCACCATTTCATGCGATCACCGCATTTTTCGGAAAATGTTTTTGCGTTTCTCATATCATTATGAGAAACATAATTTAGTAGCAATACGATTAAAATACACCCAATGATCAGTTCCATCACTGGAACAATCCATATTTTTTGTTTTGAAAAAACTTATGCTTTATCATTTGTATTCAAACTTCTTTCTACTTCACAAAACTACACAAATGCTTTTTTATCCTATCCTAAAAGTATGAATAATACAAGTTAGTAATAAGTCTGACAAAATCATCTGTTGATTTATATTTTTTAGTTTTTTATAAATTTTTTCATAATCCTTAACATAATCCCCACTGCGATCAATGCTGTTACCACATCTGAGCATGCCTGTGATACCAAAACTCCTGTATATCCAAATACATTTGACATGATCAAAAGTGCCAATACATAGATCACTCCCTGTCTGCTAATGGACAGTACAAAAGCTCCTCCTGCATTTCCCACTGCCTGACACACACAAGTTGAAATCAAGGTAACTGACATAAATATCATTCCCATCTGTTGGAATCTTAACATCATAGCTCCATTTGTTATGATATCTGGTTTATCCATAAATACTTTGATGATCTGTGGTGCGAAAATGCACATGATGATCGTAAATAATAATCCTAATCCAATTTCAAAAAGATAAGAAAATTTCAAGATATTTTTTAATCTTTTTTCATTTTTCGCTCCATAATTATATCCAACTAGCGGCTGTCCTCCGAATGCAAATCCTACGAGTACTAAGGCTGTGATCATATTAACCTTTAATGCGATTCCCATGGCTGCAACTTTGTCTGTTCCATATGGGAGTAAGAAATTATTTGTCATGACCATCATAAAGGTCTGCATGATATTTGTGATCGATGCTGGAATTCCGATCATTAAGATATCTTTGACTCTTCTTCCTGTGATCTTCATATGGGATGGGGAACATGTCAGTCTCCTTGATTTCTTGATCACTGCATAGACATAGTAAATATCCGCAATGATATTTCCAAGAACTGTTGCCATCGCTGCTCCTGCTGCCCCTTGATTTAATCCAAAGATAAAGATTGGATCAAAGATGATATTTACAATGGAGCCAATAATAGATCCTGCCATTGACTGGACTGCCAATCCTTCCGCTCTTAGAATGTTGCTTGGCACCATACTGAAAATGATGGATACTGCTCCGATCGCGATCCATGTGTAATAGGCATTGGCATATTCATATGTAACCTTGCTGACTCCTAATAATCCAAGAATCTGTGTGCGGAATAATAATAAGATCACACTGATGCATAATCCAAATACAAGAGAAACCCAGATACAGAACGCACATGTTTTCTTGGCTTCATTATCTTTCTTCTCTCCTAATAATCTTGAAATCACAGAACTTCCACCAAGGCCAAAGATATCTCCAAATGCGATCATTAAGGTAAACATTGGCGCTACGAGTGATACTCCAGCGACCAGTTCCTGTACACCAGTCAGTGCGATAAAATAAGTATCTATCATGTTGTATACAAGTGATACGATCATACTTAATACAACTGGTAAGGCCAGTTTCATATATGCCTTTGGTACCGGCATTTTTTCAAATAAATAATTTTCCATAAATTTTTAAATCTCCTTTCGATTGATACCATTTTATTTGTTTCAACGGCAAAAAACATCCATAATCCTTAAAATATATAATGGATTATGGATGTCCGAACCGTAGCATTGTAATACTATCATTACAACACCCTATCATATCTAATTTTTACACTGTGTGGTATTCTAACAGATTTTTGATGTTTCGTCAAGTTGCAAAGTTGTTATTATTTAAAACTGTGTTCCTCTCTCGATTGCTACCATAAACAGTTCATACATATCATCTTCACCGCTTAGTTTTGGAGAATTCTCTCCGCCACCATTCGTACTTCTTCGCATTGTTGCATAAAATTCTTCTCCTGCGTTGATCAATTCCATTGGATAGATCTCATAACCAAACTCCTGGCATTTCTTACAAAAAGCAATGATTGGTTCCTTTTCTGTTCTTGTTGCTAATAAAGCCTGTTTCATTGTTTCATCATGCAGAGCTTTTTCCTGTAATTCTTCTAATTTTTCGTATACATCCATAATGTTTCACTCCTCTCTGACGACTCTTCTTACTTGATTATCATTATAGCATTTTTTATAATGCTTAAACAATCTATATATTTACTTGAACTTCAAAAAGGCGCCTGTGATTTCTCACAAGCGCCTTTGCTGTTATTCTTATTATATCCTCTTATCTTGCTTCTTTCAAAATGTCTTTAAGAAGATCTTATTTTACGATCAGGGATTTTCCTGTCATTTCTGCTGGCTGTTCCATTCCCATTAACTCGATTAATGTAGGTACGATATCAGCTAAGCATCCACCTTCTCTTAATTTTAATCCTTCTTCTGCATTTACAAGGATAAATGGTACTGGATTTGTTGTATGTGCTGTAAATGGAGCTCCTGTTTCGTAGTCTTTTAACTGTTCAGCATTTCCGTGGTCAGCACAGATGAACATCTGTCCGTTTACTTCTTTGATCGCTTCTACAGCATCTCCAACGCATTTGTCAACTGCTTCTACGGCTTTGATCGCTGCTTCTTCAATTCCTGTATGTCCTACCATATCGCTGTTTGCAAAGTTCATAATGATCACATCATATTTGTCAGATTTGATTGCCTCTACAAGTTTTGCACCAACTTCTGGAGCACTCATCTCTGGCTGAAGGTCATATGTTGCGACTGCTGGAGATTTTACTAAGATTCTGTCTTCTCCTTCATTTGGTTCTTCAACTCCACCGTTAAAGAAGAATGTTACATGAGCGTATTTCTCTGTCTCAGCTAATCTTAACTGTTTTAATCCGTGTTTTGCAAGGAATTCTCCGAATGTATTCTTAATCTCTACTTTATGGAATGCCACTAATTTGTTAGGGATTGTTACATCATATTCTGTGAAGCATACGAATGTTGTCTTGAAGTATCCGTTTGGACGATCAAAACTGTCAAATTTATCATCACAGATAGAACGTGTGATCTCTCTTGCACGGTCTGGTCTGAAGTTATAGAAGATTACGGAATCATTTTCTTTTAATGTTGCAACTGGTGCACCATTTTCCATGATAACTGTTGGTACTACGAATTCGTCTGTAACGTCTTCTTTATAAGATGCATCGATTGCATCGATTGCATTATCTGCTTCATTTCCCTGTCCCATAACGATTGCATTGTATGCTTTCTGTACACGATCCCAACGATTGTCACGGTCCATTGCATAGTAACGTCCAGAGATAGATGCTACTTTACCTACTCCGATCTCGTCCATCTTTGCTAATAATTCTTCGATAAATCCTTTTCCTGATGTTGGAGCTGTATCACGTCCGTCTAAGAATAAATGAACGTATACATTCTCTAAGCCATTTCTCTTAGCCATTTCAAGAACACCATATAAATGTGTATTGTGGCTGTGTACTCCACCATCTGATAATAATCCAAAGCAATGTAATGCAGAATTGTTCTTCTTGCAGTTTTCAATTGCTTCTAACATTGCTTCGTTCTTAAAGAAATCTCCATCCTGGATCTCTTTTGTGATTCTTGTTAATTCCTGATATACGATGCGTCCTGCACCCATATTCATATGTCCTACTTCAGAATTACCCATCTGACCTTCTGGAAGTCCGACTGCCATTCCGGATGCGTTTCCTTTTACGAATGGGTATTCTTTCATTAATTTATCCATTACAGGAGTCTTTGCTTCTGCTACTGCATTTGCTTCTTTGTTTTCGTTTAATCCATATCCATCTAAAATCATCAGGACTGTTGGTTTTTTACTCATTATTTTCTCCTTCATTTCCCAAAAATTAATCTTATTTTATGTCCGTTAATATTATAACGATTTTCTTCTTGAAATTCAACTATTATATGTTTGTATTTATAGACGTACATTCTTATTCGGAGTATAAT
>NZ_JAGTTT010000004.1:0-144003 GCF_018223505.1 Anaerostipes sp. Marseille-Q3525 | reverse complement strand
CTTATGCAATATGAAAAAAATATAGAAAATTGTTTCAATACAATTGTCTATTTAGGATAATTTTTATATAAAATAATAAGTTGTCCTAAAATATTTTTGATTACATTTGTTAGAAAAATAACGAACTTTGTGAAACAAAAACACAAACAAAAGAGAATCAGAAAAGGATGTAAGGTGGAATGAACGAAGAGAATAGTGTAGGTAAGATTAATAAGCTGGCATTTTGGCCAGCGGTTATTGCGTTGGTAGCATTTGTTATTGCAGGAATTGTGAATACACAGGCAGTAGGAAATGCGATGACGAAGATCCTAAGTGTGATCGCAAATTACTTTGGGGCATATATTAATATTTTGTCACTGGTGTTTTTGATACTTGCGGCAGTGATCATCATTGGAAAGTATGGGGATGTGATCATTGGTGGAAAAGATGCCAAACCAGATTACAGTATGCCAACATGGTGTGCGATGTCAATCTGTTCAGGAATTGGAACAGGATTGTTATTCTGGGCGATCGGGGAACCGATTTTCCATTATATGCAGACACCAACAGCAATCGGTCAGGCACAGACAAGAACTGCTGGTATCTTTGCAGTAGCACAGGCGATGTGGGATTGGAGTTTTATCCAGTATGCAATGTATGCAGTCTGTGGAGCAGCATTTGCGATTTTATGTTTTAACAAAGGAAAGAGTTTATCAATCTCTTCGATTGTAGAATGCGTTACAAATAAAAAGATTCCTTGGTTGAATACAATTGTTACATGTCTTGTAATCTTCTGCTTGATGGGAGCGACAGCAAACTCTATGGGTGTTGGACTGATGCAGATCGGTGCAGGACTCGAGACAGTCTTTGGAATTGCACAGTCACCAATCGTATGGATTTTGATCGCAGCCTTTGTATCAACGATATTTATTTTATCCTGTGTATCAGGAATCGGAAAAGGATTGAAAATTATTTCAAGCATTTGTATGTATTTCTTTATCTTCTTACTAATCTTCGTTTTCGTTTTTGGAAATACACCATTTATCGGAAAGATCACATCCGAAGCAATCGGATTTATCATCGACCATTGGGGAACTCAGACCATGCTTATGAATGCCATGGCACCAAAAGATACTTGGTTCTCTGAGTGGAGCGTTATGTACTGGAACTCATTTATCATGTATGCACCAATCATCGGAATGTTTCTTGCTCGTATGGGAAAAGGAAGAACTGTTCGTACATTTATGTTAGTTCAGGTATTAGTACCGTCAATCTTTTGTATCATCTGGATCGGAATCTTTGGTGGGCAGACAATCTTTTTACAGACATCTGGAACTTTAGATGTATGGAATGCGGTTCAGACATCCGGAATGCAGGCAACGGTATTTCAGATACTTGGAAGTTTGCCAGGCAGCAAGATCATCACGGTCTTATTCCTGTGTACGATCACTTTAAGCTTCTGCACACTTGCAGACCCAATGGCATCTGTAGCGTCAACATTATCTGTTGATGGATTATCTGCAGATGATGAACCACCTAAGAAACAGAAAGTTTTAGTTGGTATTATTCTGGCAGCAGTAGCATGTACGCTTGTTATCAGTGGGGGAACAACTGCGATCAAAGGTATGATCAATTTAAATGGATTATTGCAGAGCATTGTTATGATCTTATGTGCAGTTGCGTTTTTTAAATCTGGAAAGAAACAGGATAATGAACATGTAGATTAAAAATTTGAAATCCATAACATTGCTGTAAGTGGCAATTAGGATAAATTACTGATTGCAACTTACAGTGTAACATAATAAATGAACCGAATGAGGGAGTCATCTGATATATATTTATTGGGTGACTCCTTCATTTTATTATTAAGAAAAATCCTGTATACAGAACACAAAGAAAGATTGTTCAAAATGACAGAAGTATTCAAAATATAAATAGTGACATACAGTTCCGATATTTCACATATAAATACAATGCTGTTATAATATTAACAAGGTTAGAGAAAGGGGAAAGCGATAGCTGATATACAAAGGAAAAACAATGGTTTCAAGGAATAATAGAAAATAAAAAATCCTTGAAACAAATTTGCTTTTAAAGATCGTGATATATTTTTTTGACCTTGAATGTTACATTTTTAACGAAAAATATTTACAAAAAGAGGAGAAAAAAGAAATGAATTACAAAGAAGCTCCGTATTCTAAGTTTCATAAAATGTTATTCCTTTGTGCTGTTTTAGGACAGATCGCATGTGGTTTCGCACTTGGAATCGCAGGAACAGCAGTAACAGAAGGAAAAGCTGATCTGGGACTGAATACATTTTGGGTAGGACTTCTTGGAGCAGGAACGCTGATCGGTCTTGCGGGAAGTTTGGTAGTAGGAAACCTTGCAGATAAGATTGGACGAAGCAAATTATTAGTGCTTGACATGGCATTATTTACAATCTTCTCAATCGCACAGTTCTTTACGTCAAGCGTAGCAGTGATCATGATATTAAGAATTCTGATCGGACTTTGTATCGCAGTCGATTATACAGTAGGAAGCACGATCATTTCTGAGTGGTTTGATCCAGAAACAGCACCATCTTACTTAAGTAAATTCATCATTTACTGGACATTTGGTTATGTTTTATCATTCTTCGCAGGACTGGTCATGAGTAACTTACATACAGATTACCATATCATTTTTGCAAGTTCTGCAATTCCAGGAGCGATCGCAGCAATCGCAAGAATCGCATGTGGAATGGCTGAATCACCAAGCTGGATGACATCTGTTGGAAGAGTTGAAGAAGCAAATAAATTAATAGCAGAGAAATTAGGATCTGAATATAAAGTTGTTGTAGAAGAGAAAAAAGAAGAAGAAAAAGTATCTGTTGCAGAACTGTTCAGTCCTAAATATAGAAGAAACACTTTAGTAGGTGGAATGTTCTACGCATGTCAGGTATTCCCTTACTTTGGAGTTGGTATCTTCCTTCCAATCTTAATTGGACAGTTAAATATGGGAGATGCGAATACATCAAGTATTATTTATGATGTCTTCTGTATGGCAGGTGCATTTGCAGGAACATGGTTATGTGCAAGAATGTCAAGAAGAAGTTTTTTAACATCAACATTCTTTGGAGCAGCAATCGCATTAGTAGTTATGATCATTGGACAGAACATTTCCATCATCATCACAGTGATCGCATTTGCAGCATACGCTTTGATCATGTCAATCGCAGTTGTTATGGAGTGGCCTTATCCACCAGAATTATTCGATGACCGTGTAAGAGGAACTGGTGTTGGTATTGTTGTAGCATTCAGCCGAATCGGTGCAGCACTTGGAACATTCTTATTACCAATCTTAATGGACAGCATCGGAGGAACAGGAACACTGATTGTATGTGCAGCAGTCCTTGTATTAGGTGGAGTTGTGTGCCAGTTATTCGCACCAGAAACTTCAGCATCTTACTTAAAAAAAGTAGGCAAAGATAAAGTAGCAGCTAATTAATATTTACATAAAGCAGTACATAGCAAAAATTATAATAAACCCTTAGCAAACTTTTAGGAGGAAAAATTCATGGCGAGAGATTATATGAAGAGAATCAATGCGTTAAGAGAAAATTACATGTCTCACCGCGTTGAAATGGATATCCTGGATGCATATTATGTAACACAGGGATTTAAAGAAACAGAAGGACAGCCTTGGCAGATTCAGAAAGCTACAGGTATGAAGAAAGTTTATGAAAACAAACCAATCTTCATCCAGGACAACGAGTTATTAGTTGGTGGTGTAGCATTCAAACCTCGTGCAGGTATCTTAAACCCAGATTCAGCTTGTTCTGTCATCGAAAAAGAGTTAGATACGATCAGCACACGTAAATATGATCCATTCTATTTATCAGATGAAAATAAAAAATTATTCATGGAAGAAGTTGCACCATACTGGAGAGGAAAATGTGTCCTTGACCGTTGGAATGCAATGATGCCAGAAGACGTAAGAACAATGCGTGATGGTGGAATGTTATATGTAGACAAGAAATTCGTTCGTGGATACGGAGAAAACACACCAGGTTGGAGAACTCTTCTTGCAAAAGGTATCAAAGGTATCAAAGAAGAAGCTCAGGAAAAACTTGCAGCATTAGATGATGCAGCAGGAGAAGATACTTTAAAACAGATGATCTTCTACAAATCTCTGATCATCACAGCAGATGGAATCGTTGCTCTTGCAAATCGTCATGCAGACTTAGCGGAAGAAATGGCAGCAAAAGAAACAGATGAAACTCGTAAAGCAGAATTATTAAAGATCGCTGAAGTTAACCGTCATGTTCCAGAAAACCCACCTCGTAACTTCTATGAAGCATTACAGAGTATGTTAACATATGAATTCTGTATCTTCATGGAACAAAACGCTTCTTCTTACAACTTAGGACGTATGGATCAATACCTGATCGAATACTATAAGAAAGATATCGAAGAAGGAATCATGACTCAGGAAGATGCTCAGGAATTACTTGACTGCTTCTGGATCAAGATCGCAGAAATGGGATTATTCCAGGATGGAGAGAGTGCAGCATTCTCTGCTGGATATAACATGACAGTTCAGGTATGTGCCGGTGGTATCGACAGATACGGAAATGATGCAGTAAACGACCTTTCTTACATGACGATCCAGGCTACAGAAGATACAGCATTAAAAGAGCCTAACATGACAGTACGTTACAGCATTTCCAAGAATCCAGATTCATTCTTAAGAAAAGCTGCTGAATGTATCCGTATGGGACGTACAATGCCAGCGGTATACCACGATGATGCAGGTATCAAGATGTTACTGAACAAAGGTGTACCTCTTTCTCAGGCGTGGGATTGGACTCCATGTGGATGTGTTGAAACAAACCTTGAAGGACGCTTAAAATCTTATACTGACATCGGAGAGATCAGTATGGGTGGTGTTGTAGATATGGTTATGACAAATGGTAAGAGCCGTAAGAATGGGGAACAGGTATCTATTCAGACTGGTGATCCTCGTGATTTCAAGACGTTTGATGAATTTATGGGAGCGATCAAAAAACAGATTGATTACTTCGTACATACAATGGCAACAATGAACTCTTATCTTGATTACTTAAGTGAAAACTATCGTCCAGTACCAGCATTATCCCTAACATATCCAAACTGTATGGAAACAGGAAAAGATTATGCAAATGGTGGAGCAGAATTCAATGTAGGTAATGGAATCAACATCATCGGACAGGCAGATATCATCAACTCTTGTGCAGATATCAAATACCTGATCTACGATGAGAAGAAATTAACAATGGACGAACTTTGCAAAGCTTTAGATGCAAACTTCGAAGGATATGATGAAATCTACAAAATGTGTATGGAAGCTCCTAAATATGGAAATGACGATCCTAAGGCAGACTTCTGTGCAGGTGAGATTTATAACTACTTAGTAGACCAGATTGAAAGCTATGATTCAGCATTTGGTAAATTAACAGCTGGTATGCTTCCAGTATCAGGAAACGTTCCGATCGGACAGAGCGTAGGAGCCCTTCCTTCCGGACGTAAAGCTTGGACACCACTTGCAGACGGAATCGGAGCAACAGGTGGAACAGACGTAAACGGAGCAACAGCATTATTAAAATCTATCAGTAACCTTCCTCATTCTCGTTTCACACAGGGAACACAGATGAACTTAAAGATCGATCCAAAATTGTTAGAAGGAGAACGTGGATTAAATAACATGATGACTCTGTTAAAAACACAGTGTACATTAGATGTTTACCATACACAGTACAACATCATTGATCCAGAAGTACTGATCGATGCTCAGAAACATCCAGAAAACTATAAAGACTTACTTGTACGTGTAGCTGGATACACAGCATTCTTTGTAGAATTAGGAAAAGATATCCAGGATGACATCATCCAGCGTACAGAAATCGAAAACTGGGGATAGGATAACAGGTTAAAACACTATGATGTATCAGACTTATGAAGGAATGGACATGAAAGGAAATGTTTTAAGAATTGAGAAAAGCTCTATTTTTGATGGAGATGGACTTCGAACGGTTGTATTCTTAAAAGGATGTCCATTACGCTGCAAATGGTGTTCAACTCCGGAAAGTTATCAAAAGAAAATACAGACAACGCTTGATGGCACGATCACATACGGCCAGATCATGACAGTAGAAGACGTGATGGTGGAAGTTAGAAAAGACAGTCTTTTCTACTTCCACTCAGGCGGTGGTGTGACATTATCAGGGGGAGAAATCTTAGCCCAGCCCGAATTTGCATATAATATCCTTCGCCGTTCCTGTTATGAAGGAATTAATACGGCGATCGAATCTTCCTTCCATGCAGACTGGGACAAGATAGAACCAATTCTTGGATGTTTAGACACGGCGTTTGTTGACATGAAATTGATGGACCCAGAAAGACATAAATATTATACCGGAGTAGATAATGCTCTTATTCTGAGCAATATCGAAAAAGCAGGGAAAGAAAGAAGACCGAATATGAAAATGGTCATAAGAAGACCTCTGATCCCTGGAGTAAATGATTCCAAAGAAGATCTGACTGCACTAGCACAGTTTTTAGGAAATCTTAAAGGTGTTGATCATTTACAATTACTTCCATATCATCGTCTGGGAACAGACACTTATCGAAAGCTCGGAATGGAATATCCATTAGCAGAAATAGAAGTTCCAAGTGAAGAACATATGCAGTGGTGTAAAGACATCACAGAAAAATACGTTAAAACTATCATTTAATATATAAAGTATTTATAGGAGGAAAATTTTATTATGTTACGTTATGGATTTATTGCAGCAGGAAACATTATTCGTAGTATGCACAGAGGTGCAGAGATGAATGAGGATTACAATCCAGCAGAAATCGGTATCTACGACATCAATGAAGAAGTTCGTAAAGATTATGCTTCAAGAGGTTACAAAACATTTGACAGCATGAAAGAATTAATCGATAATTCTGAAATGTTAGTTCTTGGAGTAACACCAAAAGTTGTAGGATTCATCATTGATGAACTAGCAGAAAACTACAGACCAGACCAGGTTATGTTAACAGTTGTAACAGGTGTTGAACAGCCATGGTATCAGGAACATCTTGGAAAAGACTGCAAAGTCGTTATCTGTATGCCAAACATGAGCTCTCAGGTAGGAGAAGGAGCATTCGCTGTATCTCGTTCTGAAGCTTGTACAGATGAAGATGTTGATAAAGTATGCGCAATCTTAAGATCTTGTGGATTAGTTGAAGAAATCCCAGATGGAATGATGGCTGAAATCCTGCCATTTAACGGATCTGCTCCAGGATTCTTCTACCACATCGCTAACTTAATGGTAAAAGAAGCAAAAGATTTAGGATTAAATCCAGAAACAGCAGTACGTTTATTTGCTGAAACAATGAAAGGTAGTGCAGAAATGATCCTTTCTTCAGATACAAGTCTTGAAGATCTTGAAAAAGCATTAAGACTTCCAGGAGGAGCTACAGTTACAGCTCTTGAAAAGATCGAATCTATGGGATTTGACGCAATGTACCATGAATTCGTAAAAGTATCTGTAGAACATTGCAGAGAACTTGGAAATCAGAAATAGATCAAAACGAACATATAAATCAGAAATGATATAAAAGGAGAAAAATCATGATTACAAATCACGACAGAAAATTCAAATTAGGAATGCACAGCTACACATTACATTTATCAGGATTCGGAGAAAGCTGGGGATTCCAGGAATATGGTGAGCATCATGCATTTGAACAGGTTGCTACATTTAAAGATTTAGTAGATATCGCTGTTGAAGTAGGTCTTGACGTTCTTCACATTACATTAGTAGATATCCAGAACGATACATCTGATGAACATCTTGCAGAATGCAGAAAGATCGCTGAAGATGCAGGAATCGAACTTGAATTAAACATTTCCTTCAATGCACCATCTGATCCTCGTGTAAACTGTGGATTAGAAGAATCATTACACATTGCTCACAAATTAGGATGTAAACTGGTGAAATACAGCACAGACGTAGAACACCCAGAAAAATCTTCTCACTCTTGCTTATCACCAGAAGTAATGAAACAGCTGATCGCTATCTATGATGATTTTGCAGCTAACATTCCACTGATCGAAGAATACAACTTAAAGATCGCTATCGAAAACCATTGTGACTTATTCGCAAACGAAGTAATCTGGTTAGTAGAAAAATTAAATCACCCATTGATCGGTGCTTGCTGCGATACAATTAACTCTTTAATGTTAATGGAAGGTATTGCTGACTGTGTAGACAGAATGGCTCCATACTGCTACTGCGTACATTTCTGTGACAATAGAGTATTCGCTGATCCAGACGGAACACATTCTTTAGGAACAGCAATCGGACAGGGTAACGTAGACTGCCGCGCGATCATGGATATCTTAAGAGAAAAAGCTCCAGAAGGACTTGACACAATCGACTTAGAAATCGAACTTCCATTATCAGGACACAGTATTGAAGAAGGTCGTGAAATGGAACTTCAGGGATTAAAAGAGTCTGTTGAATATATGTACAAAGAATTAGGTATTGGATTCAACGCTTCTAAGATCTATGGAGAAAGTAATTATTTTTTAAATAAATAAAATCTTTGAAATAAAATAAACAGCAACTACTCAGGGACGCACTCTCGTTCGACTCGCATGTAATGGACGCTAAATTCGACAGTGATGATAAATCATCACTGCTCATTAAGCACCAACGTGCTCCTACGGTCCCTGAGTAGTTGCTGTTTATTTTATTTAAATTTAGTTTGTTCAAGAAATATAGGTAAGGAATGAGTACGGAAGTGCGTTGGATTTTAACTTTAGAGATTGGCTGTTTGTATGTTATAATAAAAAAGTGAAAATTGATGGGTAAAAAGGAGAATTTGGGTATGACATTGCAACAATTAAAGTATTTTATTACGGTTGCTGAGATTGGTAATATTACATATGCTGCACAACATCTTTATACTTCACAGCCAACGATCAGCAGACAGATTCAGATGTTGGAATCAGAATTGGGTTACCGTTTGTTTAACCGCCATAGTAAGCCTTTGAAGCTTACGGAGCCGGGAAAGATCCTTTATGATGGGATGAAGGAAGCTCTTTCTCAGATTAATCATACATTGGAGACAGCGAAGGTTGCTTCGGAAGGGAAGAGTGGAACGCTTTCTATTGCATTTCAGGCAGGATATTATTCAGAATATATGTTTTTTGAGATCATCGACGAACTGCGAGAAAGCTGGCCGGCATTGAAATTAAATTACAATAAGATGTCCACAACAGACCAGCACAGAGGACTTGAAAATGGAAGTATCGATATTGCGATCGGACTGGAACTTCCACACTGGGAAGAAGCAGGATTTCAGGTGCGGAAATTAAAGAAAGAGGAAACTTTGATCGTAGTATCCCAAGATCACAGATTAGCAGGAAAAGATCATCTAGAATATAATGATCTGTGCGGAGAGACTTTCTATTTAACATCACCAAATGGATATCAGGTTGATCGGATTCTTAAAGATATCTTTTGCTTGGATGGCGTACAACAGGTGGGTGTGAGTTCATCAGAGATTGCGTATTTTAAGGTAATGTCAGAAAACGGGGTAACGATCTCCAATCCACATGATCCTTATTTGCTGAATAATCCTTATTATCATAGTATTCCTTTCGAATCTGAGTATTCAGATTCTTATGTATGCGTGACGAATCCTAATAATACGAACCCGGTTATTAAGTTGTTTATGGATTTGATAGAAGATGGAGAATTATAATTTATAATAATAGTATAAAATATTTGACAGGTATTATTTAGAATCTCGTTTACCGTGAGAATATCCAAGACTATAAAAAGTCATACAAAGGCTGATTATGCCAATGAGGGTATCTACACTTAACATACATCTATTCCTCCTGCGTATATATTTCCAATTAGATTGGATTTCTATGTAAACCGGGCTATAACTCCCGGAGAGGAGGCTAACCGCCTACCGTTTCATGGTAGCACCTTAGTGATTAGTGTAATATATATTGGTATTAATAGCAATACTGATAAAATGATTTTAGTGAAAAAAATAAAGAAAATGAAAAAGCAGTCAAAAATGGCTGCTTTTTATTTTGCAGCTTATTGTTTCTTAAAAGATCAATTTTATATGACATATAAATAAGTTTTTATGATTATAATTATAATTTTCAGAATATAAAATCAATGGTATAATAAATGTGAATATTTTGTGAACGGAAAAAAGGAGGGAATGTATGAAAAAATATAGAGGTATCATATTGATGCTAGCCGTAATATTAATAATTTTTTCAAAAAATAATGTTAAGGCAGCAGATGCTAAAGTAGAAAATGCAATAAACTGGGCTATAGGTATAGCTAATGATAATTCACATGGATATAGCCAGAGCAATCGTTGGGGACCAAATTATGATTGCTCTTCTTTTGTAATTTCTGCATTTAGAAGTGCAGGATTTAATACAGGTTCAGCTGCTAATACGGGAAATATGCGAAGTCAATTTACACAAAATGGATTTGATTGGATTCCGTGGAGTCAAATTGGAAATATGTCTAATCTTCAAAGAGGTGATATACTTTTAAGAGATACAGGCATATGGGAGAAACAGCATACAGAAATATATTTAGGAAATGGAAAAAATGTAGGAGCACATTCCAATCGAGGATATCCTCAAACAGGAGATCAGACAGGTACAGAGGTATCAGTGGATGGTTATTATTATCATCCTTGGGATGGGGTATTAAGATTAAAAAAGCAATCGCATGATCCAATAGGAAGTGTAGACCAGTTATCAGCAGGGAATGGAACAGTTGTAGTTCATGGTTGGGCAATGGATGAAGACGACAGTTCACAAACATTGCAGATTCACTTTTATATAGATGGGGTATATTTTGGACAAGTTCAGGCAGATATGACAAGACCAGATGTTGGAAAACATGGTTTTATAGCGGTTCTGCCAACAGATAAGGCAGGAGAACATAGAATAGATTGTTATGCGATCAACATAGGTGGTGGATCAAACGTGAAACTTCCATTGTATAGTGATATTTCAAGTAATGTGGTTACTATATTACCTAAAAATGTAACAGAAAATAATATTGAATTTACAGGAGAAAATATAAATTCGGATGGTAACAGCTATGCCGTAACAGGTATAACTTCCAAAGTCAAAGGTTATGTAACAATTCCTAAAAATGTAAATGGATATAAAGTTCATCGTATAGCCAGAGAAGTGTTTAAAAATAAAATGAATGTTACAGGAGTATATATTCCAAATGGATGTTATCGACTGGGATCAGAATGTTTTGAAGGATCAGCAAATTTAGAAAGTATCCGTGTTCCTAAAAGCATAAAAGAAATAGGAACAGATGTGTTTAAAGGATGTACATCTCTTAAACATATCTATTATCAAGGAGATGAGGATTCATGGAATACAGAGTTAACAGCAGATGTAAGAAATGCGTTGAAAAATACAGGTGCTGAAATTCATTATAATGAAAAGGCTGTTTATAAAAATAAAGAATCTAATATGAAATTAACATATTATCTGGAACAAGAAGGATTGTGTATTGATGGATGCAACATGGAGGCAAAGGGAGAAATTACTATACCATCTTCTATTACTGGCATAAAGGTAAATAGGGTGGCATTACATACATTTGAAGCTCATGATAAGTTGACAGGAATTATTTTCGAAGAAGGTATTGTAAGAATTGGACAGTACGGATTGGCGAATTGCCCAAATTTGAAAAAAATAGTATTTCCAAAATCATTAAAAACATTAGGGAAAAATATTTTAAGTGAAAGTAATAACCTTGATAAAATATATTTTAAAGGCTCTGGAGAAGAGTGGAGAAATATTATAATTGATGGCGATAGTCTTGGAACCAAATGCAATATTTTAGCTGAATATGAAATGGCTTCAACGAATCGAAGAACAATATCAGATGGAGACTATTATATTGTAACAACAGATACAAAAATAGGAATGGGATCTGTAGGAAATAATGTTGAATTGATGCAGAATTCTGCTGATGATGTACAGATTATGCATGTAACATATTTAGGAGATGGATATTACAAAGTTACTTCTAAACAATCAGGATTAGCATTAGATGTAGAAAATGCTTCATCAACAGAGGGCACGAATCTGCAATTATATAAAGATAATGGTACATCAGCTCAGTGTTGGATTATCAAGGAGGCAGAAGATAATTATAACTATTATATTATTTCTGGATGTAATGGACGAGCTATTGATATTGAAAATGGAACAATTAAATCTGGAACTAATATTAGAACATGGACATGGAATAAAACAGATGCACAGAAATGGCATTTTGTTAGAGTTAATAAAGATGCGCAAAAGAGTGTTGAAGATGGAAATTATCGAATTATTTCTGCACTTGATCATACAAAAGGGCTTAACGTTGAAGATGCATCTGCACAAGATGGAACGAATATTAACGTATATCAGAATACAGAAGATAGGAAACAGATTTTTAATATTACTTATATAGGAGATGGATTTTATAAGATTATTAATAATTACACAAAAACAGGATTGTTTGCATCAAGTTCTAATCCATATAAAGGAAGTAATGTAGTAGCCAATAAAGATTTAAATACGAAATCAATGCATTGGGGTATTAAAAAATCGAATAATGGAAAATATTATAATATTTTCTGTCAGAACGGAGGAAATTATTTAGATGTGTTTGGTGGAGTTGCTGAAAATAAAACGAATGTACAGCTCTGGTCTGAAAATTCGAGTGAAGCACAAGACTGGATTTTAATTTCAGATGAAGACTTAAAAATAGATGCATCAATAGATGGTTTGACAGCTTCTATTTCATGGAACAAGATTTCATGGGCAGATGAATATGAAATTATTGTTTGCAATGATGGTGGAAAAGATTATATAAAGAAATCTGTAACATCAACAAAAAGTGATATACAATTGCCAGCAGGTAAATATTCAGTGTATGTGAAAGCAATTAATAATGAACTTGAGTATACAAAGAAAAGTAATGAAGTGGAAATTGAAACAACAAGGACAAAAGAAGATCAGGTCGTAAATGATATTACATTTAAAGATGCAACATTTGTTTATGATGGAAAAGAGAAAAATATTGTTGTTGAGCAAAAGCTTCCAGACGGAGTTACAGTGGAATATGAAGGAAATAAAAAAACAGATGCAGGAACATATACTGTTATTGCAAGATTTTTTGATGAGGGAAAAAAACTGTTAGATGTGAAAAAAGCCAAAATGGTCATAGAACCAAAGACAGCAGATAGCAATATTAATGTAAAAGAAATCCCTGATCAAGATTATACAGGAAATGAAATAATTCCTGAATTTGAGATTTATGATGGAGATGTTTTATTGAGAGAAGAGACAGATTATATATTACAGTATTCTGACAATGTAAACACAGGGACAGCTCAGGTTGTGATTGAATTTATGGGAAATTACAAAGGGAAAAAGAGTACAACATTTTCTATTATAAAAGCAAAGAATTCATGGACATCGGAATTAAAATGTGAGGACATTAAATATGGAGAGGATCTAAATGTTTTTGCAGCTGCAAAATTTGGAAAGGTGGAATATAAGTTTGCATCTACACCATTGGGAACTTACAGATCAAAAAAACCAGAGGAAGCGGGAAGTTATTATGTAAAAGCATTTGTAGACGGAACAAAAAATTATGATGCACTAGAGTCAGATGCAGTGCGATTTAATATTGAAAAAGCAGAATATGATTTATCTGGAGTTGTATTTAAAAATGAAGAATTTACTTATGATGGAGAACAAAAATATTTAGCACTTATAGGAACGATTCCAGATGGAATTGATGTTCAATATATTGGTAATGGAAAAATTAATGCAGGAGAATATTCTGTAACTGCAAAATTAACAGGAGATGACAATCACGAAAACTGTAAAGATTTTACAGCAAAACTAATTATTAAACCTGCAACGATTGAGATTCCAACAGGAAAAATTCTGGTGTATCAGGATGGACAAACAATTACAGGAATAACAGGAAACACAAAATTTGAAGTCATTTCTGGAGATAAAGCAACAGAAGTAGGAAAATATGAAGCGGTTGTAAAACTGAAAGATTCCAAAAACTATATATGGAGTGATGGAACAATAGAAAATAAAGTAATTCCATGGGAAATTATAGAATCATCACAGCACAAGCATAAAATGCAAAAAGTGGAAGCTATATCAGCAACATGTGAAACAACAGGGTATGAGCAATACTGGAAGTGTGAAATATGTGAAGAGCTGTTTATGGATGAAGAAGGATTATATGGAATTTATGAACCAATAGAAATTCCAGCAACAGGGCATCAATATGAAGCTTGGAAAACAATAGTTGAACAAAGTGTTTTATCAGCCGAAAAGCAACAACGGATCTGTAATATATGTGGAAGAAAAGAAGAACGAACGGTTGGTCAAAAATTAAAGCCAACAATAAAAGTTACTAAAACGTCTCTAAAACTGTTCCAAAACCAATCAACAGATCAATTAGGCGTTTATGGACTGGAAAAAGGAGACTATGTAAAATCATGGACATCCAGCAACAAAAAGATAGTCACAATTACAGGAAAGAGCAACGGAACCTGTACGATTAAAGCTGGAACTAAAACAGGAACCACAAAGATTGCAATTACACTTGCTTCAGGTCTAAAGAAAACAGTTACAGTAACAGTGAGCAAGAAAACAGTCGATTGTAAATCTATTGGAAAAGTACCAAAGAAACTGACATTAAAAAAGAAAAAAACATATAAGTTAAAACCAGTGATTAAACCAAGCAATTATACAGCCAAAGCGAAATATACAACATCAAATAAGAAAATCGTGAAGGTTGATTCCAAAGGAAAAATCACAGCAGTGAAGAAGGGAAAAGCTAAGATTACGGTTACAGTAGGTAAGAAGAAAGTTGTTTGTGTAGTTACAGTTAAATAGGAATATTGTTAAGAAAATTATGAAGTAAAACAATATGAGGTAAAGGCAGAGATATTACAGATTATTTGTAGTATCTCTGTTTTTTGAGTTGAGTATTGAAAATATGGGATTATATTTTTCACGAGTGCTTTATGACAGGATTTTTTCCAATCGCGAAATATTCCAATGGATCAAAATTAAATATGTTTATAGAATATCCTATGATAAAACATCATCAATGTAAAGTAGAGGTATAATCCCCTCTACTTTACAAATATAGCCAAAAACTGCTTTTTAACCTCCACTGCTCTCTGCGGTTCCATGAGATCGTTAGGTAGTTATTCTTACGCTGTTTAAGATTGAAGATCGCTTTCTCAATTGCACGAGGCAGATATTGTTTAACATCGGATTTATGAATAAAATAAACATGTTCCGTCTCATACACATCACTGCAGTATTCCCGGTACTGTGTGATAAAGATAATCTGTGTAGCAGCATGAGACTGTAAGATTTCTTTGGATAAGATAATACCGGATTTTTCAGGAAGTTCGATATCCATTAAGACGATATCATATGGGACAGAGTTTTTACCATATAATTTAGAGCGATCTTCTGCGGAAGAACAAGGATGAATTTCGGTAGACAGCTCTTTTGTTTCTTTAATTGTTTTTTCAAGTTCGCGCAGATAGATTGGATCATCTTCGCAGATTGCAATATGAATCATTTGTGAATCTCCTTTGTATTCAATCGTTTGGCAGCTGGAACAGAAGCTCAGAAGAAAATGAATTCTTTTGATCCAGCCATTTGCAAGTTCCGTGGTACTGCGAAACGATATCTTCTATAATAGTCAATCCATGGCCATGCAGGACATGGGATTCTTTCTTTGTTGTGTGGTGTGTAAAAATCTCATTGGAATTTTTACTGTTTTGCATATATACAATAAACATATTTGCCCGAAAATCTGTTGTCAGCGAGATAAATAGATCTGTTTGTGAAGGATCACACAGGCGGCAGGCCTCAATCGCATTATCTAATAGGTTTGAAAAAAGGCTTGTGATCGTAAAATCCGAAAAATATGAATCAAAATGTTCTGGCAGGATAATACGAAACCGGCATTGGATTTTCGATTGATCAGCAATGACCTTCTTTTCCTGAAGTAATGTATTTAATAAAGCATTTTTACAAAAAGAATCAGGATAATTTCTTTTCACATGGGAAGAAATCGAAGTTGTCATATCATCATAGTTTTCAGATTCGCATAGATCAATTGCAAGATCGATATGCGAATGAATATAACGCTGCTTTTCAAGAATCTGTGTCCGCAGAGTTTCAATTTCTTTTTCCTGTTTCAGGACTGTCTGCTGTGTTGAATCAAGCATATTCAACTCAATCTGTTTTTTCGTATTATTACACGTAGTGATAATGATACTGATAAAAGAAAGAAGGCATAGCACCATAAGAAGATTAAAGAAAAAAGACAAATAGGGCTGAACAGTTTCCATAGGAAAATGTTTCTGGAATGCCGGGGTTGTGAGCAGACAATGATAAAGTACAGCAGTAAAAGGAATGAGGAATATGTAAATAAAAGTTAAAATGGATTGTATTTTATGAGATTTCATTTAATTCATTACAGCTGGTCTCCTTTCTCCTGCATTTGTTTCATATAAGTGATGATCTCAAAAATGCAAAGCAATGATATAGAAAACGGATTGCCGTCAAGTCCGATAAAAACGCTGACAATATGAAGTTTTGGGAATAATAGTCCAATCAGGGATAAAATAGTGGCAGAGATGCCTTCAATCAGTAAAATGGAATTAAAAAACAGACAGAATGAAATAAACTTGAAAGATTTTGTACCACCAAGAAAAAAGAAAAAACTAAACACAGTAAACGGATAGATCAGCAGCATGCTATATTTACTTGCGGCGGATGGAGGGACGAATATATTCAACATATAGTAAGAAAAACTTGCGATCATAAAAAATCCCCCCCTCTCAGATCAAGTCAAATTATCCAGTAATTGATACATTTATTATACAATATATTTATGTATACAAAAAGATAAAAGATATAAATTTGAGAAGGAGATATAGAATTTAATAAATTAAATCAAATGATAATATTTAAATGCATGATAAATCCCATCATCATTTACGGAATCTGTAACATATTCCGCAATTCCTTTTAACTCATCACAGGCATTTCCCATAGCAATGCTATGACCAGCGGCTTTGAACATAGAGATATCGTTATTACTGTCTCCAAATGCATAGCAGTCATCTGTAGAGATATCGAGATGATCAGCTACATATTTAAGACCAGTTCCCTTATCATGATCTTTTAACAGGATCTCATACTGGGTATCGTCAATTCGAATATAATCCATTGTATCAGAAATGCTGTCAAGAGCAGCTACAAAACCAGAAGCGTTACTTCCAGGTCCTGTAAATACAATGGCTTTGTCAGGATCTTCAACATGATCCCATGTAAATTCATGTGCCATATAAGGGGCAAGTTCAAAAGCAGTGATCATAAATCCATAATGTGGATGAAAGTCAACATTATGATCACGGAAATAAGAACATTTTTCCCCTTCAAATGTTCCGTAGATATTGTTTTCTTCACAAATCCGTTTAATCTGTTCAACCACTGTATCAGGGATTATCTTGTGATAGATCGTTTCACCATCGAGAAGGATGTGAACTCCGTTAGAACAAAGATAACCATCGCATCCAATATCAAGGATTTCTTTTTCAAAATAAACAAGAGGCCGTCCGGTGTTGATCAGTACTTTATGACCATTTTTTTGTGCAGCATGGATTGCTGTGATTGCAGATTCTGGAACCAGACGCTGTTCTTTGCTGTACAAAGTCGCATCAACATCCAGAAAGATTAGTTTGTTGTTTTCACTCATATTATCATTCCCCATCTAAATATTTATAAAAATTAAGAGCCAGATACAAATGAAGATTGATGGTCCGGCTCTGTGCTGTAAGGATATAGTTGACTATTCTTCCACAGTTACAGTCTTCATAACTTGTGGTTCTAATGGTTTATCGGAATAATCTGTTGCAACTTCAGCGATCTTGTTTACAACATCCATTCCTTCGATGATCTTACCAAATGCAGCATACTGACCATCTAAGTGTGGAGCAGCTTTGTGCATGATAAAGAACTGTGATCCGGCAGAGTCAGGCATCATGGAACGTGCCATGGAAAGAACACCTGGTGTGTGTTTTAAATTATTGATCACACCATTCTGGCTGAATTCTCCTTTAATAGTATGTCCAGGACCACCTGTACCTGTTCCTAATGGGCATCCACCCTGGATCATAAATCCGTTGATGACACGATGGAAAGTTAAACCATCATAGAAACCATCTTTTACAAGATTTACGAAATTTTCAACAGTGATCGGAGCAACGTCCGGATATAATTCTGCTTTCATTACATCACCATTTTCCATAGTGATCGTTACAATTGGATTTGCCATAATACAAAATTCCTTTCTATATTATTTAATACTTAGATCAGATCATATCATATCTGACTATGGTTTGATTATAATGGATAACATAAGAAAAGTACAGATAGACGAGGTGAGAGATTGAAGATATTTTAGTGCAATGAAATGCAAAATCATCACAAAAGTTACAAAAAAGTTAAGATTATGAACAAAATTTAATAAAAAACCTTTTTTTTCTGCAAAATACGAGTATAATAACATACAAAATACATAAGATTTACATTTGGGAGGAAATTATGGATTTATATTTAGATTTTGATGATCATTCCAAACGACACAGAAGGGGGCGCCGTGGATATGGAAGAAGAAATCGTTCTAGAAAACCTTGGATCATAGGAATCATCATTGTGCTGGTTGTGATCATTGGTGTGTTTTTTGGTGGAAGAAAATATATGGCATATCGAAAGGCACAGCAGGAAAAAGCGAGACGGCTTGCAGAAGCAAGAAAGATCGTAACGGTTATGATACCAGAGGGATATTCTATTGATATGATGGCAAAACGACTGGAAGATCAGGGAGTATTTAAAGCAGATGAATTTATTGCAGCGGTAAAAGATACAAGCCAGTACAGCAACAAATTTATCAAAGACATCCCATCCAAGAAGGGAGTAAAATATCAATTAGAAGGATACCTTTATCCAGATACTTATAAGCTTTATAAAAGTTCAAAGCCAAAAGATCTGATTCAGAAGATGCTTGATAATTTTGAAAAGAAATATTCTGTACTTGCCAAGGATTATAAGGGAAAACATTCTATGGCAGAGATCATGACGATCGCTTCCATGATCGAGCGCGAGGCGAAAGTAGAATCTGAACGTCCGGTGATCGCAGGAGTGATCGAGAATCGTCTTGCAAAGAAAATGCAACTTCAGATCGATCCAACCGTATTATATACAACAACAAATGGGTTATATAATGCGAAGAAGGTATATTATAAAGATTTGAAAGTGAAAACGGTTTATAATACTTATGTGATCAAAGGATTACCTGCTGGACCAATCTGTAATCCGTCAGATACAGCGATCAAGGCGGCAATGAATCCTAAGAAACATAAATATCTGTATTATCGCACAGATGGAAGCAAAAAAGGAACCCATGTTTTCACAAAAACATTTGATGAACATAAGAAGGCGAAGAGTACAAGTACAAAAGATAAAAATAGTACAAATAGCACAAATACAACAAATTCAAAATCTTGAGTATTTTACTAAGGATTTAAAAACATTGTTATTTTTGTGACGTACAAAAAAAAATACCTAAAAATACATAAAAATCTCTTTAAAAACTTGTGCAAATAATGTAGAATAAAGCTGTATACAAAAGTTATATGTATACAGCTTTGTTTATGTTTTAAGCAACTTGTGAAAGTTGTAGTGATATTTTCTACGCTCATATGCTAGGTGGACGTAGAGATTAACAATGTGTGAATATATTCACACGAGATTTTTTAGGAGGAAGAGAACATGGCAAGAAAAATGAAAACCATGGATGGTAACACAGCCGCTGCACACGTATCATATGCGTTTACAGAAACAGCAGCAATTTATCCTATTACACCATCCTCACCAATGGCAGAGTCAACTGACCAGTGGGCAACACAGGGAAAGAAAAATATTTTCGGACATCCTGTAAAATTAGTTGAAATGCAGTCTGAAGGAGGAGCAGCAGGAACAGTACATGGTTCTTTAGCAGCTGGTGCATTAACAACTACTTATACAGCATCTCAGGGTCTGTTATTAATGATCCCTAACATGTATAAGATCGCTGGTGAACAGATGCCTTGCGTATTTGATGTATCTGCTCGTGCACTTGCATCTCACGCACTGAACATCTTCGGTGACCATTCTGATGTTTACGCTTGTCGTCAGACAGGTTTCGCAATGCTTTGCAGCTCTAGTGTTCAGGAAGTTATGGACTTAGGAGCAGTAGCTCATTTAGCAACAATTAAAGGACGTGTTCCTGTATTACATTTCTTCGATGGATTTAGAACATCTCATGAAATTCAGAAGATCGAAATGTGGGATTATGATGATCTTGCAGAAATGGTTGACTATGATGCAATCGACAAATTCAGAGCTGAGTGCTTAAACCCAGAACATCCAGTTCTTCGTGGATCTGCTCAGAACCCTGACATCTTCTTCCAGGCAAGAGAAGCAGCTAACTCAACATACAATGCTTTCCCTGCAATCGTTGAAGAATATATGGATAAAGTTAACGCTAAGATCGGAACAAACTATAAATTATTCAACTACTATGGTGCTGAAGACGCTGAAAGCGTTATCATCGCTATGGGATCTGTTTGTGAAACAATCGACGAAACAATCGATTACTTAATGAAACAGGGTAAAAAAGTCGGTGTTGTTAAAGTTCGTCTTTACAGACCATTCGTTGCTGAAAAATTAGTTGAAGCAATCCCTGAAACAGCAAAAGTTATCAACGTATTAGACAGATCTAAAGAGCCTGGAGCAAGAGAACCATTATACCTTGATGTTGTTAACGCATTAAGAGGAACAAAATTCGAAAGCTGCACAATCAATGGTGGACGTTATGGATTAGGTTCTAAAGATACTACACCAGCTGATATCATCGCTACATTCGAAAACGTTGATAAAAACGAATTTACATTATCTATCGTGGATGATGTTACTAACTTATCTCTTGAAAGAGGAGAAACTCCAGTTACAGCTCCAGACAGCATCGTAGCTTGTAAATTCTGGGGACTTGGAGCCGACGGTACTGTTGGTGCTAACAAGAACTCTATCAAGATCATTGGTGACCATACAGACAAATATGCTCAGGCATACTTTGATTATGATTCTAAGAAATCTGGTGGTGTTACAATGTCCCACTTACGTTTCGGAGATGACCCAATCAAATCTACATACCTGATCAACAAAGCTGACTTTGTTGCTTGCCATTGTGCACCATATTTAACAAAATATAACATGGTTCAGGACTTAAAAGACGGTGGAACATTCCTGTTAAACTGCAGCTGGTCTCCAGAAGAAGTTGGAGAACATCTTCCAGGACAGGTAAAAGCTTACTTAGCTAAACACAACATTAAGTTCTATATCATTGACGGTATCAAGATCGGTAAAGAAATCGGACTTGGTGGACGTATCAATACTGTATTACAGTCTGCATTCTTCAAATTATCAGGAATCATCCCTGAAGAAGATGCTATCAAATATATGAAAGACGCTGCAACAGCTTCTTACAGCAAGAAGGGTGAAGCTATCGTTAAGATGAACCACGATGCTATCGATGCTGGTGCAAAAGCTATCGTTGAAGTACCAGTTCCAGCTGAATGGGCTGACGCTGAAACAGAAAGCTTATTTGTTGAAGCTAAGGGAGATAACAAACCTCTTGTTGATTACATCAACAACGTACAGAACTACGTTAACGGACAGGAAGGTAACGCTCTTAAAGTTAGCGATTTAGTACCTTACGTAGATGGACATATGCCTTTAGGTGCATCTGCATATGAAAAACGTGGAGTAGCAGTAGACGTTCCTTCTTGGAATCCAGATAACTGTATTCAGTGTAACTTCTGTGCTTATGTATGTCCTCATGCAACAATCCGTCCAGTAGCTATGACAGAAGAAGAAGCTAAAGCAGCTCCAGCAGCTACTAAGACAGCTGATATGACTGGAATGCCAGGATACAAATTCGCTATGACAGTTACAGTTCTTGACTGTTTAGGATGCGGATCTTGTGTAAACATCTGTCCAGGTAAGAAGGGTGAAAAAGCTCTTACAATGCAGGGATTAGATTCTCAGAGAGATCAGCAGGAAGTTTATGACTATGGTCAGAAATTACCAGCAAAAGAAGAAGTACTTGCTAAATTCAAAGCTGATTCCGTTAAAGGAAGCCAGTTCAGACAGCCAATGCTTGAGTTCTCAGGAGCATGTGCTGGTTGTGGTGAAACACCTTATGCTAAACTGATCACTCAGTTATTCGGTGAAAGAATGTACATCGCAAACGCAACAGGATGTTCTTCTATCTGGGGTGGATCTGCACCTGCTACACCATACACAACAAACGCTAAAGGACAGGGACCAGCTTGGGCTAACTCACTGTTCGAAGATAACGCAGAGTTTGGTTTAGGTATGTTCACAGGACAGAACACATTAAGAGAACAGACAAAAGAAAAAGTTGTTGCATTAGCTGAATCTACAGATAACGCAGATGTTAAAGCAGCAGCAGCTGAATACTTAGACACATATACAGACGGAAGCAAGAACGGAGCAGCTACAGATAAATTAGTAGCAGCATTAGAAGCTTGTGGATGTGACGCTGCCAAAGAAATCCTTGCTAAGAAAGAATTCTTATCTAAGAAATCTCAGTGGATCTTCGGTGGTGACGGATGGGCATACGACATCGGATTCGGTGGTGTTGACCATGTATTAGCATCTGGAGAAGACGTAAACGTATTCGTATTCGATACAGAAGTTTACTCTAACACAGGTGGACAGGCATCTAAATCTACTAACTTAGGTGCAATCGCTCAGTTCCAGGCAGCTGGTAAAGGAACTAAGAAGAAAGACCTTGCAGCAATCGCAATGAGCTACGGATATGTATATGTAGCACAGATCGCTATGGGTGCTGATTACAACCAGACAGTTAAAGCAATCGCAGAAGCTGAAGCTTATCCAGGACCATCATTAGTTATTGGATACGCTCCATGTATCAACCACGGTATCAAGGGTGGAATGAAGATTGCTCAGACAGAAGAAAAGAAAGCTGTTACTTCTGGATACTGGAATCTGTTCAGATTCAACCCAACATTAGCTGCTGAAGGAAAGAATCCATTCCACTTAGATTCTAAAGCTCCTACAACAGAATACGAAGACTTCATCATGGGAGAAGTTCGTTACAATGCATTATCTCGTCAGAATCCTGAAAGAGCTAAAGCACTGTTCGCAGAAGCTAAAGCAAACGCAGAAGCTAAATACAACAGATTAAAAGATATGTCTGATAGATAGGAATTCCATCCAGAACCTTAGTGAATCCGAGCCACAGGCGAAAGATGAACTTAGTTGAGAGGATGTGTCCCTTAGATAATCTTAATCTAATAAATCAAATCCCTCTTTGTGAGAAATTGCAAAGAGGGATTTTTTTGATTTATAGGAAGGAAAGTATGCAGGACCATGATAAAACCAGGGGTAAAGTTTTTGTGTTTGTTCTATGTAGAGACATAAAAATAAGAGCCAGACTTTTTAAGCCCGACTCTATATTCATTTCTAAGAACACTGACGAAATGTCTTATCTGTAATAATCCTTGCAAAGATCAATCCAAGAGGCAACGCCATAATAATAAGAAAAGCTTCTGTAAACCAATAAGCACCAGTATTGATCGAGGTAATACCAATATTGTAAATTGCCCGATACAAATATAATCCAGGGACCATAATAACAATTGAAGGAACCGTCAGAGAGATTCGAGGATAACCAATCGAAGTCTTGATCATAGATGCCAGAAGCCCGGCAAGCAAAGCACCAAGGAATGCAGCCGCAGCTGGTGGAAAAGAAGCAAGATCAACAAGTTCCAGACGAGTTGTATTTGCAATCGCTCCGATTAAACCTGCGGTAGCGGCAAGTCGTAAAGGGCTGTTAAACATTACAGAGAATCCTAACACTCCGAAGAAGCTTGCGATCAATCGGAAGATCAGGTACTGGAATTTGCTAAGGTCAAGAGGAAGGAAATCCATTGGTTTCAAATGAAGCACCAAAGCAAGCATCCATGCTGCCAAAGTTGCAACAGAGATAATAATGATCGCATATGTTAAACGTTCCAGTCCAGATCTCATATCTAGTTTCGCAAGGTCAATTCCACTTGTGATAAATGGAAATCCTGGAATAATAAAAAGCATGGAACAGATATATCCAGCTTGATGGTGTATCGAAACATCAAATCCAGATTTTAATGCCATGAATGAAATTGTGTATACAACACATGCCAAAGCAACGCTTGCAGCGGTGCATAGGAATAAAGTCAAATGATGCTGATTCATTTTCGCTCGAAGATAATTTCCGGCACCGGCACCTAAGAATGCACAAAACATCTCAGTCGGACCACCACCAAGCAAAAAGGTAAATGCGCAACATGCAACTGCCGCAGCTAATCCAAGAAATGGTGGGGAATAAAATCCATGGATTTCATGAATCTGATCAAGAAGGGTGTGAAGCTCATCTCCAGACATTTTCTTGCAGTTTGTAGCAAATTTGTTAACAAATAGTTCCATCCGATAAAGTTTTGATGTATTGACACCTGTATTAAACAGACATAAAGATTCTGTATAACAATCACCACCAGCAATGCAGGTATATTCAATTGATAATAAACCAATATCGGCAGTACATGTAATTCCAAGCTCTCTGGCAAGTGTGTTCATAGAACTGCGTACTCTCCAGGCTCCGGTTCCACATGACAAAAGCATAATTCCGGTACGGCCGATGATCGAGGCTTTTTCACTTAATGAGGCTTCTGTGATCGGATGTCCGAGGCTTTTTCTCGTATAATCATGCCATGGTATCCGCATATGATTATGAAATTCTTCTTCCATATAATATTACACCTCCGAGTCCATAAGAATTTCCAACAATTTCTTTCCAGCAGTTCCGATAGGTCTGGTGGAATCGGTAATAAGGCAGATATCTCGAGGATTTGCATGTTCTTTCACAGAAATTTCCACGACTTCTCCGCGCTTTATAGAATCCTTAGCAAGAGTTTCTGGACAAAAACCAATTCCAAGATCGTGCTGCACTAGTGATAAGATCTGGTTTGTCGTAGCAGTCTCCATATCTGGAGAAAATACCAATTGATTCTGGTAAAAATATTTTTCATAAAAGTTTCTGGTTGCAGTTCCTTCATTCAATGAAATAAATGGAAAATCCTGCAGATCACGAAGTCTTTTTGGAGAAAATCCAATATCCTTATAAGAAGGACCACCAATCAAAATATCGCGAAAAGAACAAAGTTGTTGAGACTGTAGTGGATGTTCACAATATAATGGAGTTGTTACAATGCTGAAATCAACAAATCCCTTTCGTAAAGCTTTAATTGCCTGTGGTGTTGAATGGTTGGAAATTTTTAACTTAATATGTGGATAAAGTTTATGAAATTTCTCTAATTTTGGCAATAAAAGCAAGTGAAGAGCGGTTTCACTTACTCCTATCGTTACTGTTCCAGATTTTAAATTCTTTGTTCGATTCAATTCATCATTTCCAGAGGAAATCTGTTGAATTGCAATTGCTACATGTGCATAAAGCTGTTCTCCTTCTGGCGTAAGTTTGATTCCACGATGGGAACGAATAAATAAAGTACAGCCTAATTCACTTTCCATAATATTCATGCAGCGAGTGATATTCGGTTGGTTATTGTGTAAGATTTTTGCAGCTTTTGAAAAGCTTTTATATTTCGCAACAAAATAAAATATACGATAATAATCAAAAGGCATGATTTCAATCTCCTTGTTATATAAAATTTGTATGTTGATGATATGATATATATATTTTACATATCTTTCTTACTAAAGTATAATACAGTTGATGAAAAAGTCAAGAAAGGGATGATCAGCGTGGAAACAATTTTTCCAAGAGAAGAAAACGCAGAGCACATATTTGAAAAGATTTTGGAAAACGAAGATGCTTGCGAACGACTACGAGAGTTATTTTATGAAGAGTTTGCCAACAGTGGAAATCGTAATCTTTCGGAAAAACAATTTGTGAAAGCCCTGTTTGATGCATATCAAAACAGAGATTTGTCCGCTTTCTTGATGGAAATCTGCGGAAATAGTATGTTTGATCTGCTGAGAAATGCTTTTTTGATTCCAATAAGATTTAATGACAAAGGAGTGATAAATCCGGTAAGATTAACAGATTCAGAAGGAGAATTGATCAAACAGATAAAAGTAAACAAACAGATTTCATCAAAACAATACAAAATGTATAAGCAAATTTTAAATCAGGCAGATGATATTCCTGATTATGAGATTTGTCTTGCATATGGATTCCGTGAAAAACATGATTATAGACAAAGAAATGAGATCAATACCATGAAGATCGGAGAACATATTGGAATTCTTTTATTATTTAAACTTCCAAAAGAAGTAGAAGAAAATATTAAAGACAATGAAGTCTACAGCATTGTATGGGATTTTATGATGAGACTGGAAGAACAATTACCAAGAGCGTTCATGTATTATGGTATAATGGATGAAAACAAATTTGAACAACCAAGCAGCGAAATCGGTATTTTCCTTCCTTTCCGTCACTTTGAACACCAACTAGAGAAAAACATCGAACAGGCCAATGGTATTGGACTGGGATGCAGAGAACGAATCCTGTCAATGATCAAATAGAAAGGAACTATCTCATTCATAGTTACCAATAGTAGTAGTCATAAAAGACATCGCATGAAATTATCGTGCGGTGTCTTTTATGTTATTGGATAAAAATAATAAAGCATATTGACATTTTAAAAAAAGTGACATACAATATTATTGTATTAAGGAAGTAATACAATAATACAATGAGAAGGAAGGAGTAGTATGAGTTGGAAGATAGATGATGGACGGCCAATCTGGACACAGCTCAAGGAACAGATGATCAAGAGGATCGTATCAGGAATCTATTCAAGTGGAGAGAAACTGCCAAGTGTTAGGGATCTAGCAGGAGAAGCAGGGGTGAATCCCAATACGATGCAACGAGCATTATCAGCCCTTGATCAGGATGGTTTAACGATCACCAACCGAACAAGCGGACGATGTGTCACAGAAGATATAGCGAAGATAGAAGAATGCCGGAAAGACATCGCACACAGAATCGTAAAACAATATATTAGGGATTTAGAGGAACTTGGATACAATAAGGAAGATGCAGTCGCATTGATCGGAAAGGAAGAGGAAGAATGAAGGATTTGAATTTAATAGAATTAACCAATTTAGAGAAAAGGTACGGAAAGAAAGAAGCCCTGAATGGGGTGAATTTAACAATAGGGCGAGGAAAGATCATCGGACTTCTAGGACCGAATGGAGCTGGGAAGACAACACTGATCAAGTTATTAAATGGGTTGTTACAGCCAACGTCAGGTGAGATCAAAGTGAACGGCAAAGCACCAGGTGTGGATAGCAAGAAGATCATCAGTTATCTGCCAGATAAGATGTATTTTGCAGACTGGATGAAGATTTCAGATTTAATGAATTTCTTTGAAGATTTCTATGAAGATTTTGACCGTAAGAAAGCAGAGGCAATGTGTGAGATATTAAAGATCAATCCAGAAGCCAAGATCAAAAGCTTATCCAAAGGAAATAAAGAGAAAGTTCAGTTAGTTCTGGTAATGTGTAGAAAAGCAGAACTCTATTTACTGGATGAACCAATCGCAGGAGTTGATCCTGCAGCCAGGGATTTTATCTTAGATACGATCTTAAACAATTACAATGAGGAAGGAACAGTGATCATTTCCACACATCTGATCGCAGATATCGAGAAGATCATGGACGAGGTTATTTTTATCAAAGAAGGAAGCATCGTTACATACAAATCAGCCGATGACTTAAGAGAAGAAAGCGGCAAATCTATCGATGCCCTGTTTCGTGAGATATTTCATACGGATGTATACAGAGGAGGGGACGAAGCATGTTAGGCAAATTAATTAAGTATGATCTGAAAGCATTAGCAAAGATTTTAGCACCATTATGGGGTGTACTTTTAGTGATGGGAATCATCTTTGGAATTAGCATTCGTTCCAACCTTGAGGGAATTGGAAATACGATGATCGTATTCAGTCTTGTTGTTATTGTTGCAGTGATCGTTGCGATTTTTGTCGTGAACGTGATCATTGTGATCCAGCGGTTCTGGAAAGGATTGCTTCAAGAAGAAGGATATTTAATGTTTACATTGCCAGTTACAACAAGAAGCCTGATCTTATCGAAAGTGATCAGTGCATTGATCATCAGTTGTGGAACTGCTTTTGTGATCTCTTTATTAGGGGTAGAGATCATAGCGATCAGTCCAGTAAAACTTATGGATACCGCAACGTATTTTGGAAATTGGGTCATCAAAGTACACGCAGGACCATGGATCGGATATGGAGCAATCATAGCGGTGGTAAGTCTGCTAAGCAGTATTTATCATGTATACGCAGCAATGGTGATCGGACAGCTGAGCAACGGCAATCGATTCCTGTTTGCATTTGTGGCATATGCAGCATTATCAATCATTGTATCACTTATTGGAATTCCAACAATGGAAAGTTTAGGAAATATGGGTTCAAACCTGCAGAACGCATTTGGATTTGACAGTGATCTGTGGATCTATCTTGTAGAGAATATTGTGATCATTGTTATTTATCATATCATTACAGAAGTGATATTAACAAAGAAATTGAACTTAGAGTAGAAAAAGAGAAAATACAATGAGAAGATGGGAACATATGTTAAGAAAGTTGATCAAATATTAATATAATAATATAAAAAGGTGCTACCGATGACGGTTTAGCTGATTAATATAAGTTTTATAGACCGCTTACTTTCTCAGAGTAGGGCGGTCTTTTTTTGTCTTGGCATCAAGAAAAATAATGGATAACAACAAAGAACAGATATGCATAAGGAATTTAATGAATTCCAAAACATACCTGTTCTTTATGAAGTCATTGTCATACAACTGTTCATCTTGTGATATACTAAATATAATAGAAAGAAAAGGAGGAACAACCTATGCGAATGTACGATCTCATATTAAAAAAACGACAGGGCAATGTCTTGACAAAAGATGAAATAGATTGGATGATCCGTGAATATACAGATGGGAGGATCCCAGATTATCAGATGTCTGCGATGATGATGGCGATTTGTTTTCAGGGGCTTGATAAGGAAGAAACTTATGAGCTTACGATGGCAATGGCACAAAGTGGTGAGATGTTAGATCTGTCAGGAATTAAAGGCATTAAGGTAGATAAACATAGTACTGGAGGAGTTGGAGATAAGACTTCTCTTGCATTGACTCCGATCGTTGCATCTCTTGGAATTCCTGTGGCGAAGATGTCTGGACGTGGACTTGGACATACGGGCGGCACGATTGATAAACTTGAAAGTATTCCAGGATTTTCAACGCAGTTGACAGATGAACAATTTGAAGAACAGGTAAACTCTATAGGTGTTTCCATTATGGGACAGACAAAGAATCTGGCACCTGCGGATAAGCTTTTGTATGCATTGAGAGATGTGACAGCGACAGTGGATCAGATTTCTTTGATTGCAAGCAGTATTATGAGTAAGAAACTGGCAGCTGGTGCAGATGCAATCTTGTTAGATGTGAAAACTGGCAGTGGGGCATTTATGAAAGAAAAATCAGAAGCTGTGAAATTAGCACAGGAGATGGTTGATATCGGGAAAAGTGCTGGAAGAAAGATGACAGCAGTGATCACGAATATGGATGAACCACTTGGAATGGCAGTTGGGAATATTCTGGAGGTTAAGGAAGCGATTGATACGCTGAAAGGAAATGGACCAGAAGATTTCACGGAACTGGTAGAAACACTAGCCTCTCATATGCTGATGCTTGGAGGTGTTGCAGAGAAATTTGATGACGCAGTATCCATGGTAAGAACTACGATCAGAGATGGAAAGGCACTTGCAAAATTTAAACAGTTTGTGGCTGCACAGGGCGGTGATACAAGATATATAGATCATCCAGAACTGTTTGAACAGGCACATGTAATAGAAGAAATACGCTCAGAACAAGAAGGATTTGTTGAACATATTAACGCACAGGAGATAGGAATCTGTTCATTGATCCTTGGTGGTGGAAGAGAGACGAAAGACAGTCAGATCGATCCGACAGTTGGATTAGTATTTTCAAAGAAAGTTGCAGATCCAGTGAAGAAAGGAGATTTGCTGGCAACGATTTATGGAAATGAAGAGGAGAAAGTCAGACAGGCAGTGAAACATTTTAAAGAAAATTTCCATATAGCAAAGGATCAGCTAGAGAAACCACAGATGATCAAACAAGTATTATCTTAAATCAAATTGCATAAAATGATTAAAAAGGAAAATATCTGTGAACAAATGGAGACTTTGCATCATTTTATTTTGCATGTTATCAATCATACAGACAGGTTGTCTTAGAAAAAAAGAAAATGGAGAACAGGAGAAAGTCACGTATGTAGTATGTACAAGAAATGTAGTTCCGGAGGAACTTGGAAAGTTGATCGACCAGGAGAAGAAGAAAACTTTTCATTTTACATATACAACAGGAGACTTTACTTATTATGTCATAGGTTACGGAAGACAGCCAGGGAGTGGATATAAGATCAAAGTAAAAGAATTTACACAGGATCAGTCACATATTTATATTGATACAACACTGATCGGGGTTACAAAAGAGCACCAGAGAAAGGGAATATCTTATCCATATATCATATTAAAAAGCCAATTTTACGAAAAAGATGTAATTTTTCACTAAAATTATAAAAAGTTTAGAATAGTTTTATTGATTTATAAAATCAGAAAACATATAATGGTGCTTATGAATCAAAGGAGGAGCTGACATTTGAATAATCAACAGAATAATAAAAATGATAAGAATGACAAAGATAACAAGAAGAGAAATGCCAAGTATTTAGCTGTTTTTCTTGTAGTTTCTATTCTTGGAACAATCTTTTTCAATTCCATCATAACAAAATGGAGAAATGGAACCGAGACAACGATTTCATACAATAAATTTGTCACAATGGTTGACAAGGATCAAGTAAAGAGTGTAAAAGTAACAGACAATCAGTTAAAAGTGATACCAAAGAAAGAGGGAAATCCTTTTTACAAAACAACTTACACAGTACAGAGAATCAGTGGTGATTATGAACTGGTTAATCGTCTGATCAAGAGTAAGATCGCATTTGAGCAGGAACCAGAAGATCCGATGGATACATTCTTATCCGTAGCGATCAGTTTGATCCCTACTTTACTGATCTTTGGATTCCTTGTTATGATGATGCGCAGAAGCAGCGGTATGATGGGAGTTGGAAAGTCCAATGCAAAAGTATATGTTGAGAAGAAGACGGGCGTGACATTTGCAGATGTTGCAGGTCAGGGTGAAGCGAAGGAAACACTGACAGAGATGGTTGATTTTCTCCATCACCCAGAACGGTATACAGAGATTGGTGCGAAGCTTCCAAAAGGTGCATTGCTTGTAGGACCTCCGGGAACTGGTAAGACATTGCTTGCAAAAGCTGTAGCTGGTGAGGCAGGAGTACCATTCTTTTCACTTTCCGGGTCTGATTTCGTAGAGATGTTCGTCGGAGTTGGTGCATCAAGAGTCCGTGATTTATTTAAACAGGCACAGCAGATGGCACCATGTATCATTTTCATCGACGAGATCGATGCGATCGGTAAGAGCCGTGACAACGGTATGCATGGTGGAGGAAATGACGAACGTGAACAGACACTGAATGCCTTATTAGCAGAGATGGATGGTTTTGATACATCCAAAGGTATCATTATCCTTGCAGCTACAAACCGTCCAGAAGTTTTGGATAAAGCCCTTCTTCGTCCAGGACGTTTTGACCGTCGAGTTATCGTAGAACGTCCAGACTTAAAGGGAAGAATTGAGACATTAAAAGTACATGCCAAAGACGTTAAGATGGATGAGACTGTTGACTTTGAAGAAATCGCATTAGCAACAAGCGGAGCTGTAGGATCTGATCTTGCAAATATGATCAACGAAGCAGCCCTAGGAGCTGTCAAAGCCGGAAGAAAAGCTGTTTCACAGAAGGATTTATTTGAGGCGGTTGAAGTTGTCATCGCTGGTAAAGAGAAGAAAGACAGAATCCTTGGTGATGAAGAGAAACAGATCGTTGCATACCATGAGGTTGGACATGCATTGGTTATGGCATTACAGAAAGAATCAGAGCCAGTACAGAAGATCACCATCGTGCCTCGTACAATGGGAGCACTTGGATATACAATGCAGCGTCCAGAAGAAGAAAAATATCTGAATAAGAAAGACGAGATGTTAGCAGATCTTGTAGCATTTTTCGGTGGACGTGCTGCAGAAGAAGTGAAATTCAACACGATCACAACTGGAGCTTCCAATGATATCGAACGTGCAACAGCGATCGCGAGAGCAATGGTTACACAGTACGGTATGTCAGAAGAATTTGGTCTGATTGGACTGGAATCTATCACAAACCGATATCTTGACGGACGTGCCGTTATGAACTGTGCAGAGACAACAGCAGCCAAGGTTGACGAAGTTGTCATGAAGATGTTAAAAGAAGCTTACGCTAAAGCAGTCACATATATTCGTGAAAATATGGACATTCTTGACGAAGCAGCGCAGTTTTTGATCAAGCGTGAGACGATCACAGGAAAAGAATTTATGGAAATCTTCAATAAATACAAGAATCCGGAAAAAGAGTCTGAGAAAAATGTATCAGAGACAATGGAAAAAGATGTAGAAACTGAAAAAAATACTCAGGAAAATGTTGAAGTTTCTGAGACTAAGACAGACGAAGTGAATACATCAACATTTAACACAGGATATGCTCAATGGGTTGAAGATGATGACGATGAAGAATAATTCGTCAGAATTCATAGAAAACAAAATGCAAATACAACAAGAAAATGCGGAGACGATCAATAGAAAGTCTCCGCATTTTTTCCATATAGCTGATATAAAAGGATGCCAAAGATAAAGTTTTCAAGCTGCGCAGTCCATGCAATTAAAATTTTACATAGATTTAACACTACTCAACTTGAAAATAAGTTAAAATAAAACTGTTGTAAAAAATAAGTGAAAAAAATGTAAAACAACAAAAGGAGAAAGAAAAGTGAGCAGTACAAACATTTTAGGTCTGCTAGGAGGATTAGCATTATTCCTTTATGGTATGCAGATGATGAGTAACGGACTGGAATCCGTTGCTGGAAATAAAATGAAAGACATTTTGGAAAAACTGACATCTAACAGATTTTTAGGAATTATCGTAGGAGCTCTGATCACAGCTGTGATCCAGTCATCTTCAGCGACAACAGTTATGGTCGTAGGATTTGTAAATTCTGGAATGATGACATTAAATCAGGCAGTATGGATCATCATGGGAGCTAATATTGGTACAACAATTACAGGACAGTTAATTGCTTTAGACGTTGGGGCTTTAGCACCATTGATCGCGTTTATTGGTGTAGCACTTGTTGTATTTTCAAAGAATGAAAAAGTACAGTTTGTTGGGGAAATCATCGCAGGACTTGGTATCTTATTTGTCGGAATGAATATGATGGGAGATGCAATGGTACCACTTCGTGAGTATCCACCATTTATCAACCTTATGACAAGATTCTCAAATCCATTGATCGGAATCATTGCAGGTATGATCTTTACAGCAGTGATCCAGTCATCTTCTGCATCTGTAGGTATCTTACAGGCACTGGCATTAAGTGGAATTATCAGTTTCCATGATGCAGCATTTGTATTATTTGGACAGAATATTGGTACATGTATCACAGCAATATTAGCATCCATTGGAACAGAGAGAAGTGCAAAGAGAGCAACGATCATCCATTTAAGTTTCAATATCATTGGAACAGCAATCTTTACAGTGCTATGTCTGATCACACCAATCACAGATTATGTGGCAGCATTTAGTGGAAGCAGTATTACAAAACAGATTGCGAATATGCATACATTATTTAATATCAGTACAACAATCCTTCTGATTCCATTTGGAAATTATCTTGCAAAACTTGCAACAAAGATCCTTCCAGAGAAAGAGGAAGAAAAAGAACATCACAAACATTTAAAATACATCAAATCTGTTGATACAAGAGTTGATGCAACGTTCGGTACATCAGCGATCAACTTACAGAACCTAAGAAATGAGATTCAGAGAATGCTTGAGATGGCAAGAGTTAATGTAGATGAAAGTTTTGATGCATTTTTAGCAGGAAGCAGCAAATCGTTAGATGATGTAGATAAGAGAGAAGATTATATTGATTATCTGAATAAAGAAATTTCAAGAGCGGCAGCAAAAATGATGGCACATGAGGCGAATGTAAAAGCTTCAAAAAATATTGGATCTTATCTTGATATGACAAGCAATATTGAACGAATTGGAGATCATGCAGTTAATATTTGCGATTACACAAAGCTGATTGAAGAAAAACAGATCGTCTTTTCAGATTCAGCAAAACAACAGATGAAAGAAATGAAAATGATCTGTGAAAAGATGTTCCATAATATTTCCAAGAAACCGGATGATACACAGGCATGGCTTCAGAAAGTTCATGATTCAGAAAACTTTATTGATCAGAAGACAGAAGAGTTCTATGAAAGTCATTTGGAACGTATCAATAAAGGAGAATGTAACGACGAGGCATGTATTATTTTCTCAGAGATGTTAACAGACTTTGAGCGTATCGGAGATCATGCATGGAATGTTGCGAAACAGATGGCTAAGATCATCGAACGAGGATAGAAAGCAAATTCATAAAGAAGGACCTTCTTATTAAATTAAGAAGGTTCTTTTTTTTTATAGTAACTAGACTTGTTTCAAACAATACGTTATACTAAAAAGAGCGTTGAAAACAGGTGTGTAAAGGAGAAAAGAGTTATGGATTATATTTTAGCCCCATCAATTTTGTCAGCAGATTTTGCAAATCTTGGAGCTGATGTGAAAGAAGCTGTAGAAGCAGGTGCAAAATGGGTACACATTGATGTTATGGATGGAATGTTTGTACCTAATATTTCATTAGGATTTCCTGTGATCAAGTCTCTTCGCAAAGTTACAGATGCTGTGTTTGATGTGCATTTAATGATTGAAGAGCCAGGAAGATATATTGATGAATTTGCAGCAGTTGGAGCAGATGTGATCACACTTCATGCAGAAGCAACAAAACATCTTCACAGAACAATTCAGCAGGTAAAAGCAAAAGGATTGAAGGTAGGAGTATCCTTAAATCCAGCAACACCATTATCTGCATTAGATTATGTATTAGAAGATATCGACATGGTCCTGATCATGACAGTTAACCCAGGTTATGGCGGACAGTCTTATATCAATAAAATGGATGATAAGATTAAAGAATTAAGAAAAATCATCACAGAAAAAGGTCTGGATATTGATATTGAAGTAGATGGTGGAATTTCAGCGAAGAATATTGCACATGTAAAAGAATGTGGAGCAAATGTTTTCGTTGCAGGATCAGCCGTATTTAACGGAGACATCGCATCCAGCACAAAAGAAATTTTAAAAGCTATGGAGGCACAATAAAAATGAGTGAATGTAGTCATGACTGCAGCAGTTGTAGTTCAAACTGTTCAAGCAGAACACAGGAGAAGACAGATTTTCTTGAACCATTATATAGAGAAAGTAAAGTAAAGAAAGTTATTGGTATCGTCAGTGGAAAAGGTGGCGTAGGTAAATCAATGACAACTTCTCTTTTAGGAGTAGCAGCAATGAGAAAGGGATTGCACACAGCAATTCTTGATGCAGACGTAACAGGACCATCAATCCCACAGGCATTTGGACTTCATGAAAGATTACTAGGTAATGCAGAAGGAATTATTCTTCCAGCAATGACTAATTTTGGAATTGAAGTTGTATCTCTGAATCTGATGTTAGAAGAAGAGACACAGCCAGTTATCTGGAGAGGACCCGTTGTAGCAGATGTTGTCAAACAGTTCTGGGGTAAGACATTATGGAAAGACATTGACGTTATGTTTGTAGACATGCCACCAGGAACAGGAGAAGTTCCGCTAACAGTGTTCCAGTCTATTCCATTAGATGGAATCGTTGTAGTTGCAACACCACAGGAGCTGGTAGGAATGATCGTAGAGAAAGCTGTGAATATGGCCAATATGATGAATGTACCAGTGCTGGGACTTGTTGAGAATATGAGTTACATCAAATGTCCAGACTGTGGCAAAGAGATCAAAGTATTTGGGGACAGCCATATTGAAGAGATTTCAGAGAAATTTGATATCCCAGTGCTAGGCAAACTGCCAATCGATCCAAAACTAACAGAAGCATGCGATGCAGGGCTGATCGAAGATGTAGAGAATATCTATCTTGATGGCGTCATGGACATCATTTTATAAGAAGTATGTGAATACAGAGAAGGCATAGATTTATGTAATTTATGCCTTCTTTTTTTGTACTGTTTCTATACTCTATTATATATAGAGTTCATAAGTACCTCAATATATTTGTAACAACCAAATTACAAATATTGTAAATATATTGTTCTTTTTTTAATGCAAAGGTTGACATTTTTACATATATGCAGTAAAGTATGAAACATAGATTTCGAAATTGTTACAAAAATGTTTCGAAGTTTAAGAAACTATTGAGCACAGAAAGAGGTTTATATGCTGAAAGTCATGAAGAAGAAATTGTTAGTAGTAATCACAATGCTGGTAGTAGCATCAGGATTTATCTTTACAGGATCAACTTCAACAGAAGCAAAAAGTAACAAAGTACAGTATTTAGGAAAATATAAATTAACAGCCTACTGTGGATGTAAGAAATGCAGTGGAAAATGGGGAACAAGAACAGCCTCCGGAAAGAAAGCAAAACAGGGAAGAACCATTGCTGTAGATAGAAGAAAGATTAAATTAGGAACAAAAGTAAAAATCAAAGGAAAAACATATGTAGCCGAAGACGTTGGTGGTGGAGTAAAAGGAAAACATATTGATGTATTCTTTAGTTCACATAAACAGACAATGAAGTTCGGTAAGAAAAAAGGTGTTAAAGTTTATAAGGTAAAATAATATACGAATGATAATAAAATATATAGCGTTAAAATATCAGCCAGCTTGGCAGGAAAGATAATTCCACACGAAGCTGGCTGATATTTTTATATTCGTTAACGGAAGATAAATTAAAACTTATAAACCTCATCATCTCTCAATTTTGCTAAAGCATCAATGACACTTTGCTTATCTTCAGGATATGTAACACCATACCACTGATCTTTCGATACAAGAACTTCTAAGGATGCTTTTCCACTATGAAGCAAATCGCTTGCGACACTAGGAATAAAATATTCACCCTTTAATGGATTTTCTTTAATCGCTTTATCAAGAAAAGCAGGAAATCCTTTTTCCAACTCATCCATGATCATAGGCTGGAATCCAAAGAAGTTCATAGATACTAAAGTATCAAATGGTAGTGATGTCCAAGTCGCTCCATCATCTTCTGTAAATTCTGCGTGATCCTCACGTTTTTCAATATGTGTTCGTTCTGTAATAGAAACTAACTGGTGGTTGTCATCGACTTCACAGACACCTCTTGATACATAACCATTCTCTGTCACAGTATTTCCAAGATGATATCCCACCATTGCAAATGGTGCTTTTCCGTCTTCCTCTTCGTGGCTTGTAAGGAAATCAGCCATTACTTTATATCCATCCACTCCATAATAGTCATCTGCATTGATCACGGCAAAAGGTTCATTGATAAATGGCTTCGCACATAAAACAGCATGTGCAGTTCCCCAAGGCTTTACACGTCCTTCTGGTACATTGTAACCTTTTGGTAATGCATCAACTTCCTGATATGCATAACATACTTCCATTCCTTCTGGAACTCGTGCTCCGATAGTTTCTTTAAAGTCTTTCTCAATTGCTTTCTTTATGACAAAGACAACCTTACCGAATCCTGCACGTTTTGCATCATAGATTGAATAATCAATGATCGCATGTCCCATCGGATCCATAGGGTCCATCTGTTTTAATCCTCCATAACGGCTTCCCATACCGGCAGCCAGAATTACTAATGCTGGTTTTTTCATGAAAAAACTCCCTTCTAATTTTTAAACTAAAATAAGTATAACGCAAGATGTAATAGATGGAAAGAGAAAGAAAAAATAATGAGATAGAATGGACAAATACATATTTCAGATACGCAGAATTTATTGTATAATTTTGTTATAAGATAATGCATGAAAAAAATTCTGGGTATAAAATAGGAGGACTTTTATGTTGTATATTGGTGTAGACCTCGGGACATCTGCAGTCAAATTATTATTAATGGATGAAAAAGGCGGAATCAAGAAAATCGTTTCCAAAGAATATGACTTGTATTTTCCACATCCAGGATGGTCCGAGCAGAAACCAGAAGACTGGTACACACAGTCAATGGAAGGAATTAAAGAACTGATCAGTGAATGCGATAAGTCACAGGTTTCAGGAATCAGTTTTGGAGGACAGATGCATGGACTCGTAGTCCTAGATGAAAATGATAATGTGATCCGTCCTGCGATCCTATGGAATGACGGACGTACACAGAAACAGACAGATTATTTAAATAATGAGATCGGAAAAGACAAATTATCCGAATACACAGCCAATATTGCTTTCGCAGGATTTACAGTACCAAAAATCCTGTGGATGCGTGAAAATGAACCAGACAATTTTAATAAGATCCAAAAGATCATGTTGCCAAAAGACTATCTGGCATATAAATTATCTGGAACATTTTGTACGGACTATTCGGATGCATCAGGAATGTTATTATTAGATGTCAAAAATAAATGCTGGTCAAAACAGATGCTGGAAATCTGTGGAGTCAGTGAAGAACAACTTCCAAAATTATTTGAAAGTTATGAAGTAGTCGGAACGTTAAAAGAAGATATTGCAAATGAACTTGGACTATCCAAAGAAGTCAAGATCATCGCAGGAGCTGGAGACAATGCGGCAGCAGCGGTAGGAACAGGAACCGTCGGAGATGGAATGTGCAACATTTCTCTTGGAACATCTGGAACGATCTTCATTTCCAGCAAGACATTTGGCGTAGATTCCAATAATGCCCTGCATTCCTTTGATCATGCAGACGGATATTATCACCTGATGGGATGTATGTTAAGCGCAGCGTCCTGCAACAAATGGTGGATGGATGAAATCTTAAAGACAAAAGAATACAGCAAAGAACAAGAAGGCATCACAAAGCTTGGAGAAAACCATGTATTCTATCTTCCATACCTTATGGGAGAAAGGTCCCCACACAACGATCCAAAAGCCAGAGCAACATTTATTGGAATGTCCATGGATACAACAAGAGAAGAAATGACACAGGCAGTGTTAGAAGGAGTTGCATTTGGATTGCGTGATTCTCTAGAAGTTGCAAGAAGCCTTGGAATCAAGATTGAACGTACAAAGATCTGTGGCGGCGGAGCCAAGAGTCCATTATGGAAGAAGATCATTGCGAATGTAATGAACCTGAAAGTTGACGTGATTGAAAGCGAAGAAGGTCCAGGATATGGAGGAGCAATGCTTGCAGCCGTTGGATGCGGAGAATACGAAAGCGTACAGGAAGCAGCTGACAAGCTTGTGAAAGTTGTGGATACGGTGGAACCTGACGAGGAGCTTGTTACGAAGTATGAGGCAAAGTATCAGCAATTTAGAAAGATATATCCGGCACTTAAGGATGTATTTCAGAAATTTGACTGATCATAAGGCAACAATTAACGAAATATAAATAATGAATCATAAGAAAGAACAGATATGCATAAGGATTTCAATAAATTCTAAAACATATCTGTTCTTTTTTAAATCTATCATTTTATTGTAAAATCTGATTTGCAATCATAACAATAATGACAAGTACAAAAAATCCTAAAATACATTTTGCAACGATCGCTTTATTCTGCCACCAAGGCAATTTAATTTCTTCATCAGTTGATGTGTCGTAGTCACTATCATACAATAATTCATTGATCAAAGCTTCAGCTTTTGCTTTCTGATCTTCCCGGACATAAATATCCGTTCCATAAACAGAATACCCCATCGCAATGTTCATATATTCTCCTGTTCCAGGCTGTTTGGACATGCTTTCAATTCCATTTTGCTTTAAATGATCATGAATCACCTCGGCTTGAATCTGATCAGCTGCGTTAAATACTTTTGTAATCTTACCTGCCATAATTGTTACCTCCTTATTGTTTGAATGTTCAGTAACTTTGTATATTGATAATTATATATTAGTATTATACAAGAGGTTACTATTAAATGTCCATTAAGGAATTCACAAAAGCAGCAAAAATCTACGATTCTGGTAAATCAGGAATTTATGAAATGTGTAAATATGATTATCCAAAAGTTTTAAAAGAATTAAAAAACAAAAAATTCAAAGATGTCCTTGACTGTGGCTGTGGAACAGGACCAATGATTGAAATCCTATGCGAAAAATATCCAGATAAACTATATACAGGATTAGATCTAACACCAGAAATGATCAAAAAAGCAAAAGAAAAGAATCTGCCAAATACAAATTTCGTAGTTGGAGATTGTGAAAAAATTCCATTTGAAAATGAATCTTTTGATGTAATCATTTGTACAAATAGTTTTCATCATTACCCTAATCCACAAGACTTTTTTGATAATGCGTATCGAGTATTAAGAAAAGGTGAAATTTTGATTTGCGACGGTAGTCTTTCGTATATGTGACTGAAATAAGATAACAAGAAAACCTTAATTCCTATCCAATACTATTTTCCATACACACAAAATTAAAATTTTTATTGACATTTTTTCTCGCCTATATTATTATATAAATATAATAACAGTAATCATTACTAATTTATAAACAAGGAGGACAAATCTATGAAATACGTATGTGATGTATGTGGATGGGAATATGATGAAGAAAAAGGATATCCAGAAGGAGGAATCGCTCCAGGAACAAAATGGGAAGATGTTCCAGAAGATTTTGAATGTCCATTATGTTTTGTAGGGAAAGATCAATTTTCAAAAGAATAATTTTTATAGATATATTGTAGTAGAAGGGAGAAGAAGTTATGGCTAAATTTTATCGTTCAGAAGACAAAACAGTATTATTAGAAGTATTTGGAGCAGGAAGTTCCATAGAGAATTTAAAAAGTTTAAAAGCAAACACAACAGATGCTGCAGTAGAGAAACATGTACCCGTTGTGACACAGGAAGGAAATAAGATTACAGTAGCTGTATCTTCCGTAGAGCATCCAATGCTTCCAGAACATTATATTATGGGAGTATATATTGAAACAAAGAATGGTGGGCAGCTACATAAATTTGCACCAGGGGATAAACCAGAGGCAGTATTTATGTTAGCTGAAGGAGATGAATTCATAGCAGCATATGAGTATTGTAATCTGCATGGATTATGGAAATCTGAAGTATAGAAATTATCAATTTCTAGGGAAATATATAAAGTGATTGTAAAGGAATCAGTAAGGAGAAGAATCATGGGAAGTAATAGATATGTAGGAACACAGACAGAGAAGAATTTATTAGAAGCATTTTCAGGAGAATCACAGGCAAGAAATAAGTACACTTATTTCGCATCTGTTGCAAAGAAAGAAGGATACGAGCAGATGTCTGCACTATTCCTTAAGACAGCGAATAATGAAAAAGAACATGCCAAGATGTGGTTTAAAGAATTAGCAGGAATTGGAGATACAAAGGAAAATCTTGCTGCAGCAGCTGAAGGTGAAAATTACGAATGGACAGATATGTATGAAGGTTTTGCAAAAACTGCAGAAGAAGAAGGTTTTCCAGAACTTGCAGCAAAATTCAGAGCAGTCGGAGAGATTGAGAAGCATCATGAAGAAAGATACCGTGCACTTCTTAAGAATATCGAAACTTCACAGGTATTTGAAAAAAGTGAAGTGAAAGTATGGGAATGTCGTAATTGTGGACATATCGTAGTTGGAACAAAAGCACCGGAAGTATGTCCTGTGTGTGCACATCCACAGAGCTATTTTGAAGTGCATGAAGAGAACTATTAAATTTGTAGTTTGAAGACGGAAATTATTGGTGGAATATTATAAAAAGAGATTATGTGTCTGCAACCCACTTGCGTTCGGACTCCCACGTAGCTGTACTAAGATCCTGAATGGTCTAACGACCATCCACTCGCTAAGTGCAGACGTGTCCGTACGGTTGCCGACACATGATCTCTTTTTATAATATTCAAATAATTTACGTGATTCAAACCACTATACAGTATGTATGTTGTGTGGTATTGGTTGATGATTTTGTATTTATTAACATAGGATGAAAGTAAAAAATCAATACAGTACAGCATACAAACACTGTGATTTATAATTGACAAGAATGGTTAGAATGGTTAGAATAAAGTTAGAAAGAACAGACAGAATAATTTCAAGGAGGGTTTTTCATGAAGTTACAAGAATCTGAGAGAACGGAATTCAAATCCATTGTAGTCACAGACATCAAGAAAGAAATCATAGCATTTGCCAATTGTGATGGAGGAAAAATCTATATTGGAATTGAAGATGATGGGACAGTTATCGGAGTAGAAGATTCAGACAGTGTAGCATTGCAAGTAAGCAATATGGTTAGAGATGCGATTAAACCAGATTTAACCATGTTCTTGCATTATGAGACAAAAGAGATAGAACAAAAACAAGTTGTGATCATAGATATTCAAAGAGGAACAGAACGCCCATACTATATAGCGAAGAAAGGGTTAAGACCAGAAGGCGTATATGTAAGACAAGGATATTCTTCTGTCCCAGCAACGGATACAGCTATTAGAAAGATGATTAAAGAAACAGATGGTGATCATTTTGAAGATATGAGATCATTAGATCAAGAATTGACTTTTTGCGAAACAAAAAAAGAATTCCAAAAGAGAAACATCACATTAGAACAGCCACAGATGAAAACTTTAGGAATTATAAACCAAGATGGAATTTATACGAATCTTGCTTTATTACTTTCAGACCAATGCGTGCATACGATTAAAACAGCAGTTTTTGAAGGAAAGAATCAAAATATATTTAAAGATAGAAAAGAATTTACAGGATCACTATTTGCACAAATGGAAGCAGTATATGATTACATTGACTTCAGAAATCAAACACATTCAACTTTTGAAAAACTTTATCGAATTGATAATAGAGATTATCCAGAAGTAGCAGTAAGAGAAGCATTGCTAAACTGTCTTGTACACAGAGATTACGGATATAGTTCTAGTATTCTGATCAGTATGTACGAAGATCGGTTAGAATTCACATCCATTGGGGGATTGGTAACAGGAGTTACATTAGAAGATGTGATGATGGGGATTTCTGTATGCAGGAATAAAAAATTAGCGAATGTTTTTTATCGTTTAGAATTGATCGAAGCTTATGGAACAGGAATACAAAAGATCATGAATGCTTATCAAGATCAGTTTATAAAACCAGAGATCAAAGTCAGTAATAATGTATTTAAGATCATATTACCAAACACAAATGCACAGGCAGAATTAAGAGAAGAACTGCAATACCATACACATATACAACCAGAAGACGAAGAAACACAGATCATGCAAATGATCGATCAAGAAAAAAGAATTCAAAGAAAACAAGTTCAGGAAAGATTAGGAATCAGTCAGACAACGAGTGGAAGGATTTTGAAGCAGATGGTTAAAAAAGGATTGATCATGCAGAGAGACAGAGGAAAGAACACATGCTATGTGAAAAAATAATTACGAGACAATGTACAAGATATGATCGGACGAAAACAGCAAATGCATATGAAAATATATAGTGACCATATAAAATAAATAGAATTTATAATAATACCAGTGATTGAAGCATCTGAAAAAGAGGTAAAATCACTGGTATTTATCATATAAAAACATCACAAATACTTGAACAGAAGGGGTGGTCGTGGTATATTAAAAATTAATAACAAGGAGAGAAAGATGGAAAATTTAAAAAAAGAGATCGAACAATTAAAAAAAGAAAGAAATGCTGTTTTACTAGCACATTATTATGTAGACGATGCGGTTCAGGAGATTGCTGATTATGTTGGTGATTCTTACTACCTTGCAAAGGTTGCATTAAAAGAATCTAAAGATGTGATCTGTTTTGCAGGAGTAAATTTCATGGGTGAGAGTGCCAAGATCTTAAATCCAGACCGAACAGTTATCATGCCAGACCAGAAGGCAGACTGTCCAATGGCTCATATGGTTGATGTAGAGAAGATTGAAGAGATGCGTAAAAAATATGATGATCTTGCTGTTGTCTGTTATATTAACTCTACAGCAGAGATCAAAGCACATTCTGATGTCTGTGTAACTTCATCCAATGCACTGAAAGTTGTAACAGCACTTCCACAGAAGAATATTTTCTTCGTACCAGATGAGAATCTTGGACGTTATATCGGAAGCAAACTTCCAGAGAAGAACTTCATTTACAATGATGGATTCTGCCATGTACATAGAAGTATCACAGCTGAGAATGTCAAGAAAGCCAAAGAAGTACATCCAGAAGCAGAAGTTTTAGTACATCCAGAATGTACACCAGACGTTGTTGCTTTAGGAGATTATGTAGGAAGTACATCAGGAATCATTGATTACGCAACAGCATCTGATAAGGACGTATTTATCATTTGTACAGAGATGGGTGTTTTATATGAATTAAAACAGAAGAATCCAGGAAAGACATTCTACTCTGTAGGACATCGTCAGTTCTGCCCAAATATGAAGCGTATCAGTTTAGAGAATGTAAGAGACACATTAAGAGACATGAAGAATCAGGTAGAATTACCAGAAGATCTGCGATTAAATGCTAAGAAAGCATTAGACGAGATGTTAAGAATCGCACAGTAAGACAAGAAAGTTCTAAGAAAGGGACAAAGAGAATTATGAAAACAGCAGATGTGATCATTATAGGAAGCGGTGCGGCAGGACTATTTAATGCATTATTTCTTCCACAGGATTACAAAGTAATCGTTATTACTAAGAAGACAGTTGAGGAGAGTGACTCCTTCTTAGCGCAGGGTGGAATCTCTGCATTGAAGAATCCAGAAGACTATGATTCTTATTTCGAAGACACTATGAAGGCCGGACATTATGAGAACGACAAAGGTGCCGTCGAGAAGATGATCAAAGAATCACCACAGATCATTCAGGATCTGAAAGATTTTGGTGTAAGATTTGACCTGAAAGATGGAGAGATCGAATTTACAAGAGAAGGTGGACATTCTACATTCCGCATACTTCATCACGAAGACCTGACAGGAAAAGAGATCACAAGCCATTTATACGAAGAGGCAAAGAAACGCGATAATATCACGATCATGGAAAACTGTATGATGATCGATATCATTGAGAAAGATGGAGAATGTAAAGGTATCGTATATAAAGATCAAGATGGTAATTTCGATACGATCGAAGCTCCAGATACAGTTCTTGCAACTGGAGGACTGGGAGGATTATTTAAACATTCCACAAACTTCAGACATCTGACAGCAGACAGTCTGGCTATTTGTCTGCGTCATAATGTGACACTGGAGAATATTAACTATATCCAGATCCATCCAACAACATTTTATTCAAAGAAGCCAGGAAGAAGATTCTTAATCTCTGAATCAGTCAGAGGAGAAGGGGCTTACCTGTTAAATAAAGATGGAGAACGTTTTACAGATGAATTACAGCCAAGAGATGTTGTAACAGGTGAGATCTGTAAACAGATGAAGAAAGACGGAAGCGATCATGTGTATCTTACAGTGACACATTTAGACGGAGAGAGGATCAAACATAGATTTCCTAATATCTACAAACAGTGTTTAGATGAAGGATATGATATGACGAAAGAACCAATTCCAGTAACACCAGCACAACATTATTTTATGGGTGGAATTAAGGTTAATTTAGACAGTAAGACATCTATGGATCATTTATATGCAGTTGGTGAGACAAGTTGTAATGGAGTTCATGGAAGAAACCGTCTGGCAAGTAACTCTTTACTGGAATCACTTGTATTTGCCAAGGCAGCAGCGAAAGACATCACAGAACATCCATCAAAAGCCGAGACAGTCGAAGTAGATTTAAGTCAGTATAAGAATGAAGAACAGCGTGAAAAAGAGAATGAACAGCTTGTTCTTGATGAAATCAAACGAAAGGACAGAAGTTTTTATGATCAGTGGTGTAACGATGAAAATTAACATCGATGAATATCTGATGAATGCATTAAAAGAAGATATCACACAGGAAGATGTCAGCACAAACGCAGTGATGCCAGAACCAAAACAGGGAGAAGTGAATTTAATCTGTAAGCAGGATGGGATCATCTGTGGATTAGAAGTATTTGAGAGAGTTTTTAAACTTTTAGATGATACTGTTGTTTTTGAGACAGAATTAAAAGACGGAGATCAAGTAACCAAAGGACAGCTGATGGGAGTTGTCAAAGGAGATATCCGTGCCCTTTTATCTGGAGAACGTGTTGCATTAAACTACTTACAGAGAATGAGTGGTATCGCAACAATGACAAGTGAATTAGCTAAAGAATTAGAAGGATATAAAACAAAGTTATTAGATACAAGAAAGACAACACCAAATATGCGTCCATTTGAAAAATACGCAGTCACAGTTGGTGGAGGACATAATCACCGCTATAACTTATCTGATGGAGTTATGCTGAAAGATAACCATATCGGAGCAGCAGGTGGAATCAAAGAAGCGGTTGCTATGGCGAAAGACTATGCACCATTTGTCAGAAAGATCGAAGTAGAGACAGAGAATCTTGACATGGTAAAAGAAGCCGTAGAAGCAGGAGCAGATATCATCATGTTAGATAACATGGATGATGACACAATGAAAGAAGCAGTCAAACTGATCGACGGAAGAGCCGAGACAGAGTGTTCCGGAAACGTTACAAAAGAACGTTTAAAGACGATCCGTGAGATTGGGGTTGACTATGTATCTTGTGGAGCGTTAACACATTCAGCGCCTATTATGGACATTTCATTGAAGAATTTACATCCGGTAGAATAAAAAGCCATACCTATAGGGACCAATAGTTTTCCTAAATTAATACAAGAAAACTATTACTTTGTGGATAAAACATTGATGATACAGGAATTTCTGGAAAGATGTTGCGATGAAATGGATGGAAAAAGAATAAATAATTTTTAAGAAGTAAAAATCTTATCAAACAACACATAAATTTCGCCAGTGAACTCCAGGAAAAAATAAATACCTCATGGAAACCGTATGAGCGCGTTTCCATGAGGTATTTATTTTTTTAGACTGTGATAAATCCAAGTCCTTCAAGTACAGAGAACACCAAAATAGCAACAATGCAAATAGGTGCGATATACTTAACCATAACAAGGAATAAAGGTTTTCTCTTAAATTCTCCAGAACTTTCAACTTCATCAATGATCTCTTTTGGTTTGATGATATAACCAACAAAGATACATGTTAAGAATGCAGCGATCGGCATTAATACACTATTACTGATAAAATCAAAGAAATCAAGGAAATCAAATCCAAGGATCGTAATATTGCTCCATGCTCCAAATCCTAAAGAAGATGGAACTGCTAGTAACAGAGCAACAATAAACATCGTAATGCAGGCAGTACCACGTTTCATATGGAACTTATCCATCAGTACTGCGACGAGTGTCTCAAGCAGCGAAATTGAAGAAGTAAGTGCTGCAAGTAACACTAAAATAAAGAATACAGCTGCGATAATGCTTGAAAATGCCATGCTGTTAAATACTTTAGGAAGCATAACGAACATTAAAGATGGTCCTTTCGCAAGCATAGAAGAATCTCCGTTAGAGAATATAAATACAGCTGGAACGATCATAAGTCCTGCAAGGAAAGCAACTCCGGTATCAAAGATCTCAACCTGTGTTACAGATTTTTCAAGATCGGATTTCTTTGGCATGTAAGAACCAAAGGTTACCATGATACCCATGGCAAGTGACATAGAGTAAAACAGCTGTCCAAGTGCCGCTAAGATCGTTGTTGGACTGAAATCTTTTAAGTTTGGTTTGATATAATATGCAACTCCGGCCATAGCACCTGGTCTTGTAATACAGAATATGGATACACCGATCAGTAAGACGATCAGTACCGGCATCATAATCGTGCTGACACGTTCAATACCACCTTTGACACCACCAGCAACAACTAAAGTAGTAACGATCAAAAATACAAGAACACAGATCATAGGCTCTGCAGATTTACTGATAAATCCTGTAAAAAATGTATCAGAAGCAGCATCGTGGATACCACCTTGAATAGAAACAAGTGCATATTTTGTTACCCATCCACCGATCACACAATAATAAGGGAAAATGATAAATGGGATCAGTGTTGTAAGATAACCGATAAATGTGTATTTCTTATTGAAATGTCCGAATGCACGGATCGCACTGGTTCCAGCTCTTCTTCCTAATGCAACTTCAGTGATCATTAATGAAAATCCAAACGTTAAAGTAAGGATTAAATAAGTCAATAAAAAAGTTCCTCCACCATATTTGGCAGCGAGGTATGGAAATCTCCAGATGTTTCCAAGACCTACGGCAGATCCGGCCGTTGCGAGGACGAATCCTAAGCGGCTGGAGAAGCCATTTCTTTCATTACTCATAATATAAAGTACCTTCTTTCATATATATATTCAGATACGAAAAATAGAATCTGACATGTGCCGGAGGCCTAAAATAAAAACAGTCTGGATGCTTAAAAGTATTAGATGACGTCCACATCTTCTCCGGCAAGGACGGCATTCATGTTACGTACGGAACACATCTTTCCGCACATTGTACAGGTATCCTCTCTTTCAGGAGTAGATTCTGCACGATATCTTCTTGCCTTTTCAGGGTCAAGAGCAAGTTCGAACTGTTTTTCCCAGTCAAGTTTCTGTCTGGCAGCTGCCATCTGGTTATCCCAGTCCATGGCACCTTTTACACCTTTGGCGATATCTGCTGCATGAGCTGCGATCTTAGAAGCCATGATTCCTTCTTTTACATCGTCAACATTAGGCAGACGTAAATGTTCTGCAGGAGTTACATAGCATAAAAAGCTTGCTCCAGATGCAGCGGCGATCGCACCACCGATTGCAGAAGTAATATGGTCATATCCAGGAGCGATATCTGTAACAAGAGGTCCGAGTACATAAAATGGAGCTCCATGACAGATCGTCTGCTGAATCTTCATATTCGCCTGAATCTGATCCATTGGCATATGTCCAGGACCTTCGATCATAACCTGAACATCCTTTTTCCATGCACGTGCAGTCAATTCACCAAGTGTTACCAGTTCCTCGATCTGTGAAATATCACTCGCATCAGCAAGGCATCCAGGACGGCATGCATCACCAAGGCTTAAAGTTACGTCATATTCATTACAGATATCGAGGATTTCTTCATAATATTCGAAGAATGGGTTTTCATTACCAGTTGCTTCCATCCATGCGAAGATTAAGGAACCACCACGGGAAACAATGTTCATCTTACGCTTCATCGCTTTGAAACGATCTGCAGTGTTACGATTGATTCCACAGTGGATCGTCATAAAATCAACGCCGTCTTCAGCATGCATCTTGAAAACGTCGATCCATTCACGAGATGTGATGTCTTTGAGTGCTTTATTGTAATAAACGATCGCATCATAGATAGGAACTGTACCAAGAATCGCAGGACATTCATTGACAAGTTTTTTACGAAATACGTGAGTATGTCCAAAAGAAGAAAGATCCATGATCGCTTCAGCACCCATCTCAACAGCTTTATTTACTTTTTCCATCTCAACATCTAAGTTTAAACAGTCTCTGGATGTACCAAGGTTTACATTGATCTTTGTCTTTAAGGAATTTCCGATACCAAAAGGTTTTAAACACTTATGGTTCTTGTTGGCAGGAATAACGATCGTGCCAGCTGCAACTTCAGCCATAAGATCTTTCACATCAATTCCTTCATAAGTAGCAACAGCTTCCATTTCTTTTGTTATAATTCCCTGCCTTGCTGCATTCATTTGAGTTGTGTAATTCATAAAATGTATACCTCCAAAATATAAAATTTTGGGAGACTTTATTCGGTTTAAATTATAATTTTATCGTCAAAATCTAAAATAGATATGTTGAGATAAAAAAAGACAAACTAAAGGTACATTCTGATGCCCGTTTACAGTTCGTCTTGTATTCATAGCATCCAAATCCCTACGACGGCATTACCCGTATCAGGTCCATGGTCGAAACGTAAGTTTCCTCTCAGCTAAGGTATCACCTTTTAAGCTCCCATTTCAGTTACATCAACATTGTACCATCGAGGGCACGATATATCAACAAAAAAGGTTATTTTTTGTTCACACAAAATTCGAATTCTTTTCATAATTTCTTTGAGTAAATGTAACATTCTATTATGAAAACGTGATATAATATTTAACAAGTGTCACTTATTATAAAATTTAGGAGAGATAAAGTGATATTTTTTACTCGATGGGAGGACATAACATGCCAGGTATTATTTTAGAAGGCGGAACATTCCGTCCAATCTTCAGTGCCGGAGTGATGGATGCATTGTTAGATGAAGATATCATGTTTCCATATATGATCGGTGTATCAGCGGGGATTTGTGATGGATTTTCATATATTTCAAAACAAAAAGAACGTAATTTAAAGATTCTTATGAATCATAGAAATGATAAACGATATTTAGGAGCAGGAAATTTATTAAAAGATAAAAGTCTCTTTGGACTTGATTTTGTATATGATACGATTCCGAATAAGTTATATCCATTTGACTGGAAGACATTTTATGAATACGAAGGAAGAATCCGAGTTGGAGTGACCAATGCATGGACAGGAAAAGTAGAATATAAAGATGGAATGAAATTAGACAAAAAGTGTATGATGCTTCGTGCAACATGTGCGATACCACTTGTATTTCCAGCGATTTATGTTGATGGAAAGCCATATTATGATGGAGGACTGGCAGATCCGATCCCGATCAGAAAGTCAATCAAAGATGGCAATGAGAAGAATCTGATCGTATTAACTAGACCTGAAGGATATAGAAAAGAACTAAGCAGAAGCCATAAGATCACAGCGAAACTACTGAAGAGAAAATATCCACATTTGCCGGAACTTTTAATGAAGAGACATATCGAATATAACAAAACAGTAAGATATTGTGAGAAACTCGAACAAGAAGGAAAAGCAGTAATCTTAAGGCCAGAATATCCAATTGAAAGTCTGGAAAAGGATATTGATGTATTGAAGCAGACATATGATATGGGATATCGCATGACGAAAGAAAAGATTGATAAGATCAGAGAGTTATTTTAAAGAAATCTTTTTAAATGTCCCACTGGACGGGAGGGGTCTGATAAGATATACTTTATAAGATTGAAACGAAGGAGGGCAGGATAGTTATGTCATTGATAAAAGCATCAGGAAGAACATTTGTAGAAGAACTCGCAACGAATCCGCAGGTGAACCTTATGGTTGTGTGCGAGAGACTCGGTGCCCCTTTTAATGATGGAGAAGCAGAGATATCTCTGGCAGCTAAAGTTGCAGAGAAACTTTATGATAGACCACAGCTTGTGACGAAGATGCTGCAACAGGAAGCAATTGAATTTTTATTACAGTGCTGGGAGATGGAAGGAGAAAGCCTGATCACGCAGATGTATTTAAGAGAACTGGAACAGTTGCATTTTCTTGGATTTCTCTCTTATGAAGATGATACGATCTATATTAATATGGAGGCAAAAGACAAATTTTTCTTTTCGCTTAAGAGTCATCGGACACAGGCTCAGATGGAAGAATACACAAGACTTGAGAATATTTTATTTGGAATGTTATTTTTATATGGTATTCTGGATATTTATGAATGTTGTGAGATCATCAGGGATAACATGATAGAAGATATGACATATGATGAGTTGGAAGAATTTGTGATGCACAGAGTTGTATTCTGGCAGTCTGGTATCTTATTGAGAAATCAGACGAATTTAAGACTGATCTATGCAAGCAGAGAGGTGGATGACAGGAATGATGTGTTTATCAAATGGACCATTAACAAAGATATTTCCTGGAAGATTTACAGTGAAGATCAGTACAAAGAATTAGCCTTGTCAAATGGAGTTGGAAATTGGAGTGGTATTCCAGATTTATTTGATTTTGTCATGCAGAATATAGAGGATGATCAGTATCAGGCTATGATGATCGTAAAATCACTGGTTGTAAAGATTCAAAACGGAGTAACATATACAGAAATTACAGAGGCGTATACAGGCTTGTTAGAAGATAATGCAAGAGAAGAACAGAGAACCCTTTGTGACCTGATTCTTAAACTTTATAAGACAGTTCCTGTATATGCACTAAAAGGTCATACAAGAGAAGAACTGGAAGAGGAAGAAACAGGCCACAGATTTCAGGTGATCCCTGGGGGTAAAGAGTAAACAAGGAGGAAGCAGATGAGACAGTCAACAGTATTAGTAGTAGATGACGAAAAAGAAATTGCTGACTTTATTGAATTATATTTAAAGAATGAAGATTATAATGTATTTAAATTTTATAATGGAAAAGATGCACTTGCATGTGTAGAGCACGAGAATATTGATCTGGCGATCCTTGATGTGATGTTGCCGGATATTGATGGATTTGAAATCTTAAAACAGATCCGATTAAAGCACAATTTTCCAGTTATTATGCTGACTGCAAGAGTATCATCCATGGATAAGATCAATGGATTGACATTAGGAGCTGATGATTATATTGAGAAGCCATTTGAACCTCTTGAACTTATGGCGAGAGTAAAAGCACAGCTACGAAGATTTACAAGATATAACGATGGTTCTGGATCTGATCAGGAAGATACTCTGGAGATTTCAGGACTTATTCTGAATCGTGCGACACATCAGTGCACTTATGGAGAAGAAGAAATTACACTAACTCCATTGGAATTTTCTATACTTTGGATCCTGACTCAGAACAGAGGCAAAGTAATAAGCTCCGAGAATCTGTTTGAGCAGGTGTGGAAAGAAAAATATTTTAAGAACAATAACAACACAGTTATGGTACATATCAGACATCTCAGGGAGAAACTTGGAGATGTCATGGGACATAAAGAGCTGATCAAGACAGTTTGGGGAGTTGGATACAAAGTTGAGGAGTAAATACAGAAGTTTAAAGATAAGGATCATATTGCAGACACTGGGAATCAGCCTTATTGTTGCATTTATCGGATATTTTATACTTGATATTTTTGTAGATGGGGTGTTTCAGGATCCGTTTGCCAAAACGGTTGTTTATATATTTGAACGGCTTGGCATGGATGAGATAGAAGCAATCCGTATATATCGTCTGATCTTTATGCAGAATAAAACAATGATCATTGGTGCTGGATTTTTTCTGTTACTTTTGTTAAGCTTTTATCTGGGTATGTCAAAATTTACAACTTATCTAAAACAGGTTGAAAGCGGTATTCAGATGATCTTAAATGAGTCCAAAGATCATATTTTACTCCCTCCAGAATTGAATCCACTGGAGAATAAGTTAAATGAGATCAAAGGAACATTGAAAGAGCAGCGACGGATCGCAGAGGAAAGTGAGCAAAGGAAGAATGATATTATCGTATATCTTGCTCATGATCTTAAGACACCGCTGACTTCAATTATTGCATATTTATCCTTGCTCAATGAAGCACCGGATATGCCGGTGGAACAGAGAGCAAAATATACCGGGATTTCACTTGAGAAAGCGAAACGACTGGGCGAACTGATCAATGAATTTTTTGAGATTACAAGATATAATCTTCAGAATATCACATTAGATAAGAAGGAATTTTATCTTTATGTTCTACTTGAACAAGTGATGGATTCTTTTGCTGCGGTATTTAAGCAGAAAGGATTAGAGTGGAAGATAGAGGTAGATGATAAAATTTTAATTTATGGTGATCCGGACAGACTTGCCAGGGTTTTTGAGAATCTGCTTCGGAATGCAGTTTCATACTGCTATCCAAATTCTCTGATCGAGGTTTATGGGATGATCGATGGAGATGAGGCAGATGTTATTGTAAGGAATCAGGGCAAGACGATACCAGAACATCAATTAAACAACCTGTTTGAGAAATTTTACAGATTAGATGAAGCGAGATCATCCGAAACAGGTGGTGCAGGTCTTGGACTTGCTATTGCCAAAGAGATCATCGAGCTTCATGATGGAACTATTAAAGCAACCAGCCAGAATGAGTATACGACATTCACAATAAGGCTGCCAAGAAAGAAGGAGGAACAATGAAAAAAGTATATGTAATTGGACATCGCAATCCAGATACAGATTCTATCTGTTCTGCGATCGCATATGCAAATCTTAAAAATCAGGTGGAAGGGAATGGATACGAAGCATATCGTGCCGGAAATATCAATGGTGAAACAAGATATGTTCTCGATACATTTGGAATCAAAGATCCTAAATATGTTAGTGATGTAAGACCAAGACTTACAGATGTTAACCTAAATTCTGTTAAAGGGGCAAAACCAACAGATTCACTGAAATCTGCACGAGAGATGATGCAGACAGAGAAGATTGTATCTCTTCCAGTATTAGATGGAAAGAAAATGATCGGACTTGTATCTATCAGTGATGTTTTAAAAGCAGACATGGATGTTTATGATAATGAGATTCTTGCGAAATCAAAAACACCATACAAGAATGTAGTTGAAACATTAGATGGAACACTTCAGACAGGAGATATTGAAGGATATATCACAGAAGGTAAATTAACAGTATCTGCAGCAAGTGTTGACACAATGGAAGAGTTTGTAACAGCGAAAGATACAGTGATCGTTGCAAACCGTGAAGATGCACAGATCGGTGCACTTCAGACAGGAGTACAGTGTATCGTTGTATGTATGGGAACAGAAGTAAGTGATAAAGTATTAGAACTTGCCAAAGAAAAAAATTGCAGAATCATCACAACACCATACGATACATTTACAGCAAGCCGTTTAATCTGCCAGGCTATGCCAGTATCTTACATTATGGCAACAGATACGATTGTATCATTTAATGAAACAGATTATATCGATGATGTCAAAGAAGAGATGACAAAGAAACGTTTCCGTTATTTCCCTGTATTGAATTCAGATAATGAATTCGTAGGATTTATTTCCAGACGTCGTATTTTAGAATTCAGCAAGAAACAGGTAATCTTAGTTGACCATAACGAAGTATCCCAGGCTGTCGAAGGATTAGAAGAATGCGAGATCATGGAGATCATCGATCATCACAGAATCGGAAGTGTGGAAACAGTTTCACCTGTATACTTCAGAAATCAGCCAGTTGGATGTACAGGAACAATTATTGCTCAGATGTATCGTGAACAGGGAATCGAGATCACAAAAGAGATGGCTGGATTAATGTGTTCAGCAATCCTTTCTGATACATTAATGTTCCGTTCACCAACTTGCACACCAGTTGATGAGCAGATCGCAAGAGAGTTAGCTGCTATCGCAGGTGTTGATGTAGAAGAGCATGCAAAAGCTATGTTCCGTGCAGGAAGTGATTTAAGTGGTAAGACTCCAAACGAAATTTTCTATATGGATTACAAGAAATTTAACGCTGATACAATTAACTTCGGTGTTGGACAGATTACATCTATGGATCAGGGTGAATTAGATGATATCAAAGCACCAATCCTTGAGTATATGGATTCCGTAAAAGAAGAACAGGGACTTGACTATGTATTCTTTATGTTAACAAATATCTTAGAAGAGACAACACATCTATTAATCTGCGGACCAGATGCAGAAGGTGTGATCGAGCGTGGATTTGATGTAACACCAGAAGATAAGATTGCAGTATTACCAGGAGTTATGTCACGTAAGAAACAGATGATCCCTAACTTACTGAATGCATTTCAGCAGTAATTTACAAAAGATTAATTGAGCAGCTAAAGCTGTTGATATATGAAGAAAATTAAATTATAAAGTATGATAATTGTCAGATTTTTTTCAAAATCTGGCAATTATTTTTTGCAAAAAAATCAATATATTTTATCGTTTTGTACTATTTAAAACAATAAAAAATAAAACACAAACCACGTAAATTGGACGTTTGTTGGTAGAAAGATACAAAAAATAAGATAATAAATCGTGGAATTAGTACAAATTGATAAAAACGTTTGACGTTAACTTGGACTTCAAATAGATCCAATCAGAAATTATAATAAAAACAAGTCGAAGGGAAATGGGTGATAAGATGAACCGAAGAGAGAATAAAATATTCAGCGAGCTGATTTGGAATGATAAATCAACGGTAGCAGCATTTAAAGATAAATATAATGTTCAGGAGCGCTCTATAAGATTAGCAATTAAGAGTATCAATGATGATCTTATGGAAGCTGGATTACCAACAATCTTTGAGAACAGCGAAGGAGAACTGAGTATCGAAGATAAAGACCAAATCGATGTGAAAGAGTTTGAAAAATTTATTCAAAATTATAATTTCTATTCTTACACCATGACAAAAAATGAGAGACATACAATTTTAGCCTTGATACTTTTAAACGGCAGAGAATACATCACAGTGGATATGCTTAAAAATGAAATTGGAGTCAGCAGAAATACAATTTTAAATGATCTTCAGGAGTTGAAAAGCTGGTTTGAAGACAGGGAAATGACTTTAAAAGCAAAACCACATGTTGGATATGTGATCGAAGCAACAGAGACACAGATCCGTGAAAATATTCTGAAACTTATGGAAGTTAACAGTGAAGAATATTACCAAAACGGATATACGTTGAATGTATATTGGTGGCTGCTTTTAAAGCAACTCGATACAATGAACTCTTTTGAAAATCTTAAGAATATTCTGCTGGAAGAGGAAGAAGAGACAGGTGTTATCCTGGAAGACTATTCGTTTTATGAAGCAGGCATTGAATTGATGATCATTTTGAATCGATTAGATCAGGGTAAATATCTTATAAGCTTCAATGATGAATTAAAAGAAGAAATAGAGATCAGTTCAAAATATCCTTTCAGCAAATCTGTTTTAAATAAAATTGGAAGAAAATATGATGTAAAGATAACAGAAGAAGAAATTTTGATGTTCACAAAACATCTTAGAGGAAAAAGATATTTAAAAGGTGAGCGAAACAGTGCAACCTCATTAGATATCAATGTGATGATTGCAGAAGCAATTCATTTGATCTCAGGTCAGTTAGGAATCGATTTTTATCTGGATTTTGGACTGTATGATCTGATGGTTGCACATATGAAATCTGCAGTTTACAGAGTTATGAATGGAGAAGTTCTTGTAAATCCATTTAAAGATGAGATTATCAATGATTATCCTGAAATCCTTCAGATCGTACATAAAGAACTTGAAAATTTAGAGAACTTTATCGGAAAGAAATTTAGAGAAGATGAAGTGATGTTTCTTGTTTTGTATTTTGCATCAGTGATAGAAAAAGAAAAGATACAAAGTAATAAAAATAAGAAAATTCCGGTAGCACTTGTTTGTGCGACAGGAAGAGGAACTGTTCAGTTTATGTTGGCAAAACTTAAGATATTAGAAAATATCATAGATATTGTCAGTGTATCATCTCATCACAATATGAATGAGATCGAGCAGTCTGGAGCGAGGATGATAATTTCAACTATTCCATTACCGAATTCAAAACTGCCAAATGTGGCAGTGAGAAGCCCAATGCTTGATGATCAGGATATTCTTACAATACAACAAAAAGTATTTGAATTGAAAGAAAAAGAGCAGGAAGAGATAGAAGAACAGGAAAACAGAGTGATAAAACAAAATCCTCAAAAAGATATTCAAGGAGCTTTTTACAATCTGTTATCCAAGGAACGCATTGAAATGGATTATCCGGCAAAAGACTGGGAAGATGCCATAAGATGTGCGGGAAAACTTCTTTATGATACAAACACAGTAACAGAACAATACGTTGAAGAAATGGTAAGCAGTGTAAAAAAACATGGACCATACATTGTTGTTTGTAAGGGAATGGCACTTCCTCATGCAGATTGCAGCAAAGGTGCGATCAAGGAGGCGGCTTCATTTGTCAGATTGAAGACACCGATTGAATTTGGAAGTGTTTATAATGACCCGGTCAGATACGTCATAGGAATGAGCATTAAAAGTGCAGAAAGTATCAATCAGGCCATTTATGATATGATGAAAATTTTTGGAGATGAAAACAATATGAACAAATTTGACTCGCTCCCGGATGAGCAGGCAGTTTTAGACATGATCAACAGTTTTCAGAAACAAAAAATATAAATAAAAAGGAGAGCTTAAAATGGACAAGATAATAAGTAACAAAGAAAAAAGTTATTTGGCAGTTACTTTATCAGGTGACAACGACAAGGAAGTAATTAAGCAGATGGCATCTGCACTGGAAGAAGAAGGGTATGTAAAAGATACTTTCGCAGATGCAATTGTAAAAAGAGAAAGTATTTATCCAACAGGACTTCCTGTAGGAGAGATCAATGTAGCAATTCCGCATACTGATCCAGAACATGTAAACAATGCAGCAGTTTGTCTGGGAATCTTAGACAAACCAGTAACATTTAATGTTATGGGAATGGAAGGAGAGACAACAGAAGTTTCATTATTATTTATGCTTTCCATCAAACATAAAGAAGATCAGATGGGAATGCTTCAGAAATTAATAAGTCTTTGTCAGGATCAGAATACATTGAAAGAAATTCTGGCAAAAGATCAGGACAAGATTAATGAGGTTATGACAGCTCTGGTAGAGAAATAATGACTTTATTGATAGAGAAAAATGAGAAAACGCATACATAGAAAGGAGAAATTAATATGAAGAGAATTATTATTGCGTGTGGATCAGGGGTAGCAACATCAACAGTGGCAAATCAGAAGGTATCAGCATATTTGGATGAACATGGATATTCAGGAAAATATCAGATCGAACAGTGTCAGGTATCAGAACTTGCTGAAAAAGGTAAGAGTGCTGACTTCGCGATCGCAACAACAGTAGTTGGAGCAAACATGCCTTGCCCAGTATTACCAGGACTTCCATTATTAACTGGTGTTGGAGCAGACAAATTATTCAGCGACGTTGAAGAACAGATGAATAAATAAGAAAAACTATCAGAAAAAGAGAGATAAGAAGGGAGAAAAATCATGCAGGCAGTTATTGATTTTTTCAGTTATATTAACGGCTTAGGCGCAAGCGTCATGATGCCAATCATTTTAACAATTTTCGGAGTTATTTTAGGGGCTAAATTTGGTAAAGCTTTAAGAGGTGGTCTTACAGTAGGTGTAGGTTTCATCGGATTAAACCTTGCAGTAGGATTGATCGGTACATATCTTGCACCAGCTGTACAGCAGATGGCAACAAGATTCCATTTATCACTTACAACAGTAGACGTAGGATGGCCAGCTGCAGCAGCTATCGCTATGGGAACAACAGTAGGTCTGTTGATCATCCCAATCGGATTGATTATTAACATTATCATGTTACTTACAAACACAACACAGACAATCGACGTTGATATCTGGAACTACTGGCATTTCGCTTTTACAGGTTCTTTAGTAGCAATCGTTACAGATAACCTTACATACGGAATCATCGCAGCGATCATCAACATCATTATCGTATTTGTAATTGCTGACTACACAGCACCAAAAGCAGAAGAAGTATTAGGAATGCCTGGAGTATCTATTCCTCACGGATTCTCAGCAGCTTATGTACCATTTGCAATCGTGATCAACTGGGTTATGGACAGAATTCCAGGTGTAAACAAAATCGACATCAATATTGAAAAATTACAGAAGAAATTTGGTGTATTCGGAGAACCAATCTTAATTGGTACAGTATTAGGTATTGTAATCGGAGCTTTAGCAGGATATGATCTTAAAAATATTTTAACAAGTGGTATATATTTAGGAGCAGCTTTAGTACTGATTCCAAAAATGGCATCATTACTTATGGAAGGACTTATGCCTATTTCAGAAGCAGCACAGGCATTCATTTCTAAGAGATTTTCTGACAGAGGAAAAATCTACATTGGACTTGATTCAGCTGTAGGTGTAGGACATCCTATCACATTAACAGTAGCATTAATCCTTGTACCAGTAGCAGTATTCTTAGCAGTAATCCTTCCAGGAAACACAGTATTACCAATGGCTGACTTATCTTGCATCCCATATATGTTAGTACTGATCGTTCCATTAGTTGGTGGTAACGGATTCCGTGCGATCATCACAGGTATCATTGTATTAGCAGGTGGTTTATATATTTCAACTGACCTTGCAGCAGTTACAACATCTGTAGCTCATACAGTAGATGCCGCTACATACAATGGTGTAACACAGATTTCTTCTATCTGTGATGGAGCTAACCCTTTAACATGGGTAATCTACAGAGCAGGTAACTTAAGTATCGTTGCATTAGCAGTTGTTGGTGTTATCGCACTTGCATTAGCTTTCTTAAACAGAAAACGTATTATCAAAGCAGCACATGCTGAACAAAACTAAGATATAAAACAGCAGAAAGAGGTAAATGTATTTATGAAAAGTTATATATATAAAAAATCGCATTATCTCATTCAGCATACCATACCAGGAATATTCACACTTCTGATCGGGCTTTATTGCCTGATCAGACAGGTGATGACCGGATTTGATGGTTTGCTGATGTTTGTATTAATTATTTGCGTATATAATGTTTGGAATGAGTTTGTATCCTTGAGTAATCCGTACGAATTTGATCTTGGCGAAGAAACTATAACTTTTCGTGGATACAACAAGGAACATACATATAAGATCAGTGAAATGACAGCTTTCTCTATGAGAATGGTAGCAGGAAACACAAAGATCTATATGAACATCGACAAAGGTGGACTATTAAAAGGCAGATACTGGCTTAGAGTATCTGAATTTGATGATGATAAAGATATTATAGATTATTTTTATGATTTGGATGAACGAGTAAATCCACACTCTGTTATCACAAAAGCAAGAAAAGCAGGCAGAGCGAGATTGGCTCAGAAAGCGAAACGAGTTTAGGAGGAATTAAGATAGATGTTGGTAACATTAAAAGAATTACTTGACCAGGCAAAGGTTGAACATAAAGCAGTTGGTGCTTTTAACGGAACAACATTAGAAGCGATCAGAGGAATCATACAGGCAGCAGAGGAATTAAATGCACCTGTTATTTTACAGCATGCACAGAGTCATGATGATCTGATCGATTTAGAAGAAATTGGACCTGTTATGAAATATTATGCCGAGAGAGCGAAAGTTCCTGTGGCATTACATTTAGATCATGGTTCAAGTTTTGAAAGATGCGTACAGGCATTAAGACTGGGATTTACTTCTGTAATGTATGATGCATCAGCAAAATCTTTCGAAGAAAACGCAGCAGAAACAGCAGAGATCGTTAAGATCGCACATGCAGTAGGAGCAAGCGTAGAAGCTGAACTCGGTCATATCTTTACATCAAAAGTCGTACAGGGTGAAGGTGCAGGAGCTGATAGTACAGATGATTATGAAGATTTAGATAACATCTATACAGATCCTGAAGTTGCAAAGAAATTTGTAGAAATGACAAATGTAGATTGCCTTGCCGTTGCATTTGGAACAACACATGGTGTATATCTTACAGAGCCTAAATTAGATCTTCCAAGAGTCGCAAGACTTCGTGAAGCAACAAATATTCCACTTGTTATGCATGGTGGTTCTGGTGTATCAGATGAAGACTATGCAGTAGCAATTGAAAATGGTATTTGTAAAGTGAACTATTATACATACATGAATACAGCAGGTGGAAAAGCATCAAAAGAATACTGGGCTGACGACAGCAAACCATTATTCTATGATTCTATGTCATTAGTTGCGACAGAAGCAATCAAAGAAGATGTAAAACGTGCGATCAAAGTATTCCAGAAAATCAAATAGTTCAAAGAAAGAAGGCGTAAAAATGGCAGTTTATAAAGAAACGATCTTATTAAAATCACATGGTAAAACTCCAACATATGTAAATATCACACCACAGGTTCGAGAAGCAATCGAAAAAAGTGGAATCCAGAATGGAATCTGTACAGTCATTTCTCCACATACAACATGTTCTGTATTTTTTGAAGAATTTGTACATGATTATAATGAAGCAGGAGATGAGTTCTTACAGGAAGATTTGAACGATGTGTTAAAGAAGATCATTCCTGATCATGTAAGTGCAGATCAGTATAATTATCCAGGAGAAGAACATTATAAGGCTGTAGAATCATGGCCAGATGCAGATACATATCTTCCAAACGGAGATAGAACAGCTTTATTTAATGGTGATGCCCACTTAAGATCAACACTGATCGGTTCCAGTGCAACATTAGAAGTTGACGAAGGAAAATTAGGAGTTGGAGCTACAGGATATGTATATTTTGTAGACTTTGACAGAACAAGAGAAAGAACAAGAAAATGTAAGATCATCGTAATCGGAGAATAGGGGGAAAAAGATAAAATGGCAAAAGCAGAATCTCCATTTTTAATTGTTAATCCTAAATCTTATTTATATGGTGAAAAAAGCTTAGAATTAGCAAAAGCAGCAGACAAGACAGCAAAAGAAACAGGACTTCAGATTTATTTTACATGCCCATATGCAGATATCAGACTGATCAAAGAAAATACAGAAAACCTGATCGTATGTGCACAGTCTATGGATTCATTAACACCAGGACGAGGAATGGGACATGTACTTCCAGAATCTTTAAAAGAAGCAGGAGCAGAAGCTGTATTCTTAAATCATGCAGAAAACCAGAAAACAGTATCTGAATTATATGCAACGATCAAAAGAGCAAAAGAACTTGGAATGATCACGATCGTTTGTGCAGATTCAACAGTAGAAGCAAAAGCAGTTGCATGTATGGATCCAGATATCGTATTAGCAGAGCCAACAGATCTGATCGGTACAGGTAAGGTAGCAGACGATTCTTATACAATTGAAACAGTCAAAGGACTTCACGAAGTCAATCCAGATGTTTTAGTTATGATTGCATCAGGAGTCAGCACAGCAGAAGACTGCTACAATGTTGTAAAACTTGGAGCAGACGGAACAGGAGCAACTTCTGGAATTTTAAACGCACCATCTCCAGCACAGAGAGTACAGGAAATGGCAGAGGCTATTGTTAAAGCGAAGAATGAGAAATTTTAATTTTGTAATTGGCCAACTGTAGATTTTGAGTATATGATAAAAAATAAATAAACGATCGGAAGAGCAGCTAGAGAATTTTGCTCTTCCGATCGTTTATTTATTTTTGTCACATATACGAAAGCCTACAATCACAAATCACAATTTTAATGCCTTCCCAAAATCATCAGTTTCTTTCATACATTCAATAAAACTTTCTTTCGTAACCCCAGCATTTTTAGGTCGAAATTCCCATTCTGTTGTAGTCATGACTTTCTCTGCCATAGCATCGAAATCGTCTTCTGTGATCTCAATATCTTCAAAACATACAGGCAATCCCATACTTTTATTAAACTTCGCAATACGTTCTCTTTCTTCATAAGCTTTTTCAAATGTAAGCAGACAAAGAACTCCAAGTGATACGATCTCACCATGTAAATGTTTTTCACCGCCTTTTGTTACAGTTGATCCGTAATATACGCAGTGTGCAAGACTTGAATTATAGTAGTATTTTGGTGCAGCACTTACCATATTAGATACTAAACCTGTGCTGATAATGATATCTAAAGCAACCTGTTCTAATTCGTAAGATACTTTATTTGCTTTCAGATCATCTAAAGCTTTTTTTCCATACTCAACTAAAGGAGTAGTACAGATTTTACTTAACTGAACACCCATCATTGGAGTATGAGATAATTCATCTTCTTTCGATGCAAAAACAGCTTCGCATTCTTTGCTTAGCGCGTCTCCAATACCAGCCCATAACAGTTCTTCTGGGGAGTCTGCGATAATAGATGATTCGATAAATGTATGGTTTGCATTCTTTGGATAATAATATTCTCTAAATGATCCATCAGGATTATAAATAACAGAAATTGCTGTAACAGATGCACAGTTAGAAGCCACTGTTGGAAAGCAAAATAGAGGTTTATCCATTTCATTTGCAACATATTTGCAAGTATCGCAGGCACGACCTCCACCGACTGCAAAGATCATATCAGCCTTCTTGACAACATCCATATCGATTAGTGCATTACCATTCTCATATGTGGAATCACCGCCATACCAGATAAAATCAAGAATCTCTACATCAGAACCCTTAATTCCCTCCAAAATCTTATCCTTTGCTTTAGACATGGCAATCTTTCCACCAATCACAACCGCTGTCTTTCCATAAAATCTGGTTGTATGAGGAATTTCCTTATAACATCCTTCTCCGATTGTATAGCTTGGTAAATTTACACTGTAATAATTCATTATGTTTCGTTGCCTTCCTTTCATTTATATTGCCTTTATTATAGTCTTCTGTTTTTAGAAAAGCAAAAGAATTGCTGTTTTTTTTTTGATTCATGAAGAAGTTTAAACATGGATGAATTGAAGTTGATTTCTATGCAACTTAATAATCTTTATGAAATCATAGAGTAAAATTTTCTCGGTCTGCTAAAATACAATTAATAATATAAGCAATTCCGTCACGAGTATTAGCACGAGTCTGATAGACACAGATATCGCGAATCATATCGCAGGCATTTTCCATAGCTACAGAATGGATACCAGGAATGGATAGCATAGAATAATCGTTTTCACTGTCACCGATCGCAACGATCTCATCAGGAGTTAATCCGTCTCTTTTTGCATAGTCTAACAAGGTACTTCCTTTCTGGGCATGTATAGAAGTAATTTCGATATCTGTCGGAACAGTTGAAACAACAGCAAGTCCAGGAATTTTTTCAAGTTCGACTCTCAATTTCTTTAATGCTTCATGGTCTGTGGAGTTTGATGAGATCTTTAAAATTCGATGATCGCTGTTTAATAAAGCTTCTTGTCCATCAACAAAGATAACATTGTCTACAAGTTCACGGAAATCATCAAGGGTATATTTCATATCAGGATGATTGATCTGAATTGCAGGGATAAATACATCTCTTGTGTAGATTTTACGTTCTTCTAATGGAAGCAGAGAAATACGTCCTTCGGTTGTATACAAAGATGGTTCCATAGAGTATTTATTAAATGCATCAAAAATCTTGTGGATTGTTTCTTTGTCAATTTCGTGTTCAAATAAAAGATTTCCATCTTTATCAAATGCACAGGAACCATTGCTGCAGATCAAGTCGCATTTTAATCCGGCAGCTTCAATGAGAGCACGAGCATTTGGATATTCACGGCCTGTATTGATAATAAAATTGATACCATTTTCTTGTGCTTTTTTGATCGCTTCGATATTTATTGGGGTAATCTGTCGATAGCTGTTAAGAAGAGTACCATCCATATCGGATGAAATTAATTTAATCATGTGATAGCCTCCTAATATTGGGTAAAAATTTTGTATGGTTTTATAGTATCATAACTAGAACTTATATAGCATTTAAATTTTGTAAAATATAAATGAGAGATAAAATTACTGCTGTGAAAGAACCTGCTCGAATACGATCGCAGCACCATCATCATCATTGCTTGCAGTGTGATGGAGACAGATATCTTTGATGATATCAGCAGAATTTCCCATTGCAATGCTTTCTATATAAGGTAGTCCAAGCATGGAATAGTCATTTTCACTGTAGCCAATGATCATGGTATTTCTAAGAGAAATATCATAAAGAGATGTATAGAAATTGACTGCAGCACCTTTTAAAGCATTGACTGCAGTGACATCCAGACGATATGGGCTATGGGATGATACTGCAAAGTCAGGAACCTGAGTGTGAAGAGTATTTGTAAGGGTGTTCAATTTCTCAACATCTGGTGATTGTGTGGAGATCTTAATGATCTGAGGATTTTCATCAAGAAGAAGTCTGCTGTTATCATAAAAATGTGCATGAATGATACGATTTTGAATATAAGTATCAGATTCAATCTTCAAAGAAGGAAATTCTTTTTTAATAGAAGGAATCACTTCATTTTTAAGATAATTTTTATATCCAGTCTTGGAACCAAGAATACATAATCCATTCGCACTGTGGATTTCATAAAATGTACGGCAAGATCCAAAGATACGAAGCATTTCTGGAATTCGCTCAGAAGGAATGTAAGAAGCATGCAATTGTTTTCCATAGGAATCAAAGATACAGGAACCTCCGAAACAAGCGATATCACATTGAAGATCGTATGTTTCAAGAATCTGCTGGGTGTCAAAATAATTCATCTCCGTGTTGATCAAAAGACGAACACCCTTTCTTTGAAGTTGTTTGATCGCACGGATTGTGCGTTTGGTTATTTGCTGGTCACTGTTAAGCAGTGTTCCGTCAAGATCAGAAACGATCAGTTGAATCATCTTGCTGTCCTCCTTTATTTTAATATTTAAAATCATCGTATCATAAAAAAGGACAAAAATATAGTAAAAAACAGGGTTGAGGCTAAAAGTTGATTTGTGTATAATAAGGAAATAGCATGAAAACTAAATATATAATATTGAACAGAAATATTGTATAAATATTCTCAGAGGTAACTACGAATGAAGGATTATGTTGCATTTGATCTTGAGACCACTGGTTTGTCATTGGAGAGAGATCAGATCATTGAAATAGGGGCTGTTAAGGTCAGAGATGGGAAGATCAGTGGAAAATATAACTGTATCATTCATCCAGAGATCGAGGTCAGTGATTTTATTATCAATTTAACAGGAATCGACAGGAATATGCTGAAGAAAGGAATTTCACTGAAAGAAGGTGTTGAGGGATTTTTGGAATTTAGCAGGAATTTTCCGGTTCTTGGTCATAATGTAATGTTTGATTACAAATTTATGAAGAAGGCAGCAGCTTCATTTAAGCATAACTTTGAGAGAGAGGGAGTTGACACGCTGAAAGTGGCCAGAAAACTGTTAGGTGAGCTTGAGAACAAGAAACTGGAAACACTGTGTGCACATTACCATTATGTGAATCAGGCAGCACACAGGGCTTATGATGATGCACTGGCAACGGCAGTTGTATTTGAGCAGATGAAGAAAGAATTTCCAGAAGAGAAAGATATATTTATGCCAAGACAGCTTCAATACAAGGTCAAGAAAGAACGACCTGCCACAGCAAAACAAAAGAAATATTTAGCGCAGTTGATAGCATATCATGCGATAGTGGAGAAGATTGATGTTGATCAGATGACACAAAGAGAAGCATCAAAGAAGATTGATCATATTATATTTAATTATGGAGTGATGAAGAAATGAAGAAGAAAAGATTTTTTGTATCTGTAGTTGCGATTCTTCTGATCATCGTTATGGTTGGAACAATGGTAGCCGGATACCTGATGATGTAACTGTAGAATTTTTGAGAGGAAGTAAGACATAATGAAGAAAAAGATAATTATTGCAATTGCTGTGATCGTTATTTTGGCAGCGGGCGGATTTTTCTATATGAATCATAAGGTAAACAGTGCAGTAAAAGATGGAAAAATCTTAAATGGTGTTACATGCGATGGAATGTCTGTTGGAGGAATGACGAAAGCTGAGGCAAAGAAATTAATTGAATCCCATATGAAAGAGATTCACAAAGAGAATATCACGTTATATGTAGACGAGGAGAAGACAGATGTGAAAATCGAATCATTAGGAGCTATGGCAGATGCCGATAAGACAGTGGAAGAGGCATATGCACTTGGAAGAACAGGAACAATCTTTGAGCAGTACTCAGATTCCAAGAAAAAAGAACATAAACTTAGAGTGTATCGTCAATATGACAAAGCCAAGTTTAAGAAGAATGTCAAGAAAGCAACAAAAAAGATTATCACAGAGCCAAGAAATGCGAGTGTTAAACGTAAGAATGGAAAGTTTGTCGTAGTGAAAGAAAAGACAGGCTATACATTGAATATGGATGAAACATTTGCAAATTTTAAGAAATCTGTAGAATCTGGTAAATCAAAAGCCAAATTAGATGTTGTTAAGCAAAAAGCAAAATACACATCAAAAGATATGGCACAGATCAAAGATGTATTAGGCACGTACACAACAGAATATGGAGGTTCTCCATATGGACGTAAAGTGAATGTTGCGAATGGGGCATCAAAGATTAACGGAAGCATGGTGTATCCTGGAGAAACATTATCTGTATATAAGACTGTATCACCATTTACAAAAGAAAATGGATATGCACTTGCTGGTTCTTACGAGAATGGACAGACAGTTCAGACATATGGTGGTGGAATCTGTCAGGTTTCTACAACATTATATAATGCGGTAATCCGTGCAGAATTAAAGATCGTAGAGAGATTTCCACATTCCATGACTGTTCATTATGTACCAAGATCAGCAGATGCTGCGATCGCAGGAACACATAAAGATATGAAATTCAAGAATACATTTGATACACCAATTTATATTGAAGGTAAAGCTAATGGATCAACGATCACATTCACAATATATGGAAAGAAGAAAGATCCAAAGCGTACAGTTGAATTTTTATCTGAGACAACGAATATCAAAGAAAGTACAGAAAGTACAGTAGAAGATGCGACACTTCCAGCAGGACAGAAGGTTGTGCAAAGTTATGGACATACAGGATACAGTGCAAGATTATGGAAGATCGTAAAGGTCAATGGAAAACAGGTATCAAAGAAAGTGTTCAATACATCCACATATATGTCAACACCAACAGTGTATCGTGTTGGAACAAAAAAAGCAGAAAAAATAGAAGAGAAAAACGACAAGAAAGATAAGAAGAACGATTCAAAGAGTAAAACGACAACTGCTGCAAAATCAACGACAGCACAGAAAACAACAACGAAAAAATCTTCTACTGCAAAATCTGGAGAAAGTACAGGAAACTAAATATGAAGATAGGAAAATTATCAGAATCTGCATTGCAGAAAGTAGTATTTGAACAATTGCATACAAGAAGAGAAGAAGTTCTTGTCGGACCAGGGATCGGAGAAGATTGTGCAGCATTAAAACTTCAGGAAGGAGAAGTTTTTGTTACATCAACAGATCCGATCACAGGAGCGGTGAAAGAGATTGGGAATCTAGCAGTTCATGTAACTGCCAATGATCTTGTATCTGCAGGAGCAGAGACGATCGGTCTTATGGTGACAGCACTTCTACCTCCGATGATCAAAGAAGTACAGATTAAGAAGATGATGCAGCAGATCAATACAGAATGTGAAAAGTTAAATATTATGGTACTTGGAGGTCATACAGAGATCACAGCTGCGGTAACACAGCCTGTATTATCTGTGACAGGAATCGGAAAGGTCAGAGAAGATGAACTGATCTTATCGGGAGGTGCAAAACCAGGTCAGGATATTGTTGTGACAAAATATCTTGGAATGGAAGGAACAGGGATCATTGCAAATGAAAAAGAAGATGAATTAAAAGAATGGTTTTCTGATACATTCATTGAAGATGCAAAAGCATTTTTGAATGATATTTCTGTGGCGCCAGAGGGACTGATCGCACGAAAATATGCATCTTGCATGCATGATATCACAGAAGGCGGCATATATGGTGCACTATGGGAGATATCTAAGGCATCTGGTGTCGGAGTCGAAGTTTGTATTGAAGATATTCCATTAAGACAGCATACGATCGAATTTTGTGAAAGATACGATCTGAATCCGTACCAGTTGATCTCAAGTGGTTCTATGCTGATCACAACAGATCATGGAAGAACATTAGTAAATGAATTGGAACAGGCAGGTATCAAAGCAACAATTATTGGTCATACAACAGATTCCAGAGATAAAGTGATCTATCGCCAGGGAAAGGCAGCCAACTTAGAAGCACCTAGACAGGACGAGTTATACAAAATATATTCTGAGAATAATAGAAATTAAAAGATTGGAGAGTTAATAATGCTTCATATAGTATTACATGAGCCGGAAATGCCGGCAAACACTGGAAATATCGGAAGAACCTGCGTGGCATGCGGTGCAGTCCTGCACTTGATCGAGCCACTTGGCTTCCGTTTAAATGAAAAGATGATCAAGAGAGCAGGTCTTGATTATTGGGACAAATTAGATGTCCGCACATATATTAATTTTGAAGATTTCCTGGAAAAGAATGATAATCCAAAGATTTATATGGCAACAACAAAAGCTAAACATGTGTATTCAGCACCCGCATATGAAGAAGATGAAGATGTATACATCATGTTCGGAAAAGAGAGTGCAGGAATTCCAGAAGAGATTCTATTAGACTATGAAGAAACCTCAATCAGAATTCCAATGCTGCCACATATCAGATCATTAAATCTGTCCAATTCAGTTGCAATTGTAGCCTATGAAGTGCTGAGACATCAAGGATTTGAAGCATTCCAGATGGAAGGACAGCTGCATCATTATCATTGGTAGGATTTTAAGTTGTGGTTGGAGAATGGTATTGGTTATAAATTAGAATTTTTTAAGACAGATGATATTTCTTTGATCTTCTGTTTTATGTGACAAAAATAAGATAAGAATCAATATTTAAAACAACTGGTGGCAACGATTAGCAGATTTTAAGAGCGTTTTTTACAAATTCGCAGCGCCCTGTGGTTGATTGTTTGAACGTAGCTGCGGACATTTTGGTTCGCAGCCAGTGAGTTATCAAAGGAACAGGCGCGGATCGGCGATTTGTAAAAAATGCTCTTAAAATCTGCGTGTTGCCACCAGTTGTTTTAAATATTGATTCTTATCTTATTTTTGTCACATATACGAAAGCCTATCAAATCAGAATTTAGTATACTCGAATCACAGTAGAAATTTCACGAGTATGATCCATTCCCTTAATCTCAACTAAAGCATCTGCAAAATTCTGCTCAAGAACGAGATCTGTGATTACAACTAATTCAGCTTGATCTTCAATCTTATTCTTCTGAATGACCTGTGCAATACTTACATTGTTCTTACCTAATGTAGATGCGATCTGAGCAAGTACACCTGGTTTGTCATCTACAAGAAGTCTCATGAAATATTTACTTTCAATTTCTGTGATCTTCTTGATCGGAAGATTCTTGTAGCATGTACAATGAATTCTTCCGTTGCAGTAAAACTGGATATTGCGTGCAACATCAATGATATCTCCCATGACAGCACTTGCTGTAGGAAGTTCTCCAGCACCTCTTCCGTAGAACATTGCGTCATCTACGGCATCTCCATGTACGAATACGGCATTGAAAGAGTCATTAACTGTTGCTAATGGATGATCGCTAGGGATCAGCATTGGGTGAACACGAACTTCGATTCCAGTATCTGTATTCTTAGCTACACCAAGAAGTTTGATCGTGCATCCCATTGCTTCAGCATATTTGATATCTTTTGCTGTAATGTTAGTAATACCTTCTGTGTATACATCATTAAAGGTAACGCGGGAGTTGAATGCGATAGATGCCATGATCGCCATCTTACGTCCTGCGTCATATCCTTCAATATCAGCTGTTGGATCAGCTTCAGCATAACCAAGTTCTGTTGCCAGAGCTAATGCTTCGTCAAATTCCATTCCTTCATGAGTCATTTTTGTAAGGATAAAGTTTGTTGTTCCATTTACAATACCCATGACTTCTGAAATATAGTTGCCAGCAAGACACTGTTTTAAAGGACGAATAATTGGAATTCCTCCGGCTACAGATGCTTCAAATAATAAGTCACATCCATTCTCTGTTGCGATATCCAATAATTCGCCACCATGAACTGCCATTAAATCTTTATTGGCTGTGACTACATTCTTTCCTGCTTGTAAGGCCTGTGTGATATAGGTACGAGCTGGTTCGATTCCACCCATGACTTCTACGACGATCTGAATGTCATCGTCAGTAATAATATCTTCCCACTGATCAGTCAGATGTTCTGGATTAATACCCTCTCTTTTTTTATTCTTATCTCTTACTAGAACTTTGCTTACAGAAAGATTAGCACCGATCTTATGAGGTAATTCGTCTTTCTGGCGTTCGATCAGTTTGTACACTCCGGTTCCTACTGTTCCAGAACCTAAAAGGGCTATTTTGATATTCTTAAACTCTTCCATGATACACTTCCTTTTCTGATTTGTTTTTGTGATTATTTTATCTAAATTTGATCTTTTTGATCGAATAAATTTGTATAAGTAATTTTTAGTATATCATAATTCACTTGATTATCCTATATTTTTTTGTTTATTGGTTAGGAAAAACTACCATATTTCTCAGAAAATCTGTTTTGAAAAAATAGTTGAAAAATTTTTTCAAAATAGTTGATTTCCTTATAGATCTGTATTATATTAAAGACATAAACAATTAAGCAAACGTTTAATTGAAGGAGGAATTTTTATGAATAAAACGGAGAAATATAACATTCAATCCATAGATATTCATGGTCATGGTTGTGATGTTACAGAATTAAAACATGTTCTCCCGCCAGAAGAATTTGCAATAGAAACGGCTAGTTTATTTGGGCTTTTAAGTGACAGCACAAGACTTCGTATTTTATATCTTTTATATCATCGCGAGGTATGTGTCAGAAATATTGCTGAAGCGATTGAGATGAGTCCGCCAGCTGTTTCACATCATCTGCGTTCATTAAAGCAGTTGGGTGTTATCACAAGTCGAAGAATCGGGAAAGAAGTACATTATACAATTGCTGATACGGCAGACGGGGCGTTAGTTTCTGATCTGTTGAAGACAGTATTTGAAAGGAAGGGAATGTATGAAGAGGACATATGAGTTTGAAAATCTTGGTTGTGCTCATTGTGCTGGCAAGATGGAAGAAAAGATCGGGAAACTTCCAGAAGTTGAAAGTGTAAATCTCTCATTTCCAATGAAGAAGATGTATGTTGAAACTTCCAGTGAAGATCTTCTTCCAGTGATCCAGAAGATTTGTACGGATATTGAACCAGACGTTATTGTAACGGAAGTTTTAAAGAAATCTTCTAAGAAAAGAAAAGATGAAGAAGTTCATGAAGAGCACTGTGGATGTGGTTGCGAAAGTCAACATGAAGGTCATGAACATCACCATCACCAACATCACCATGATCATGAACATCACCATCATCATGACAAAGATCACTGTGATTGCGGCTGTTGTGATGACGATGATGATGACGAGGGGACAATTGCTGCAGCAACAAAACGCCAGGGAAATGGAAAGGCAACGGTATTTATTGTTGAGAAACTTGGCTGTGCACATTGTGCAGGTAAAATGGAAGAACAGATTTCACATTTGCCAGGAGTTGAGGCAGTAAACCTGACATTTGCAACGAAACAGTTACGTGTATGGTCTGATGATGCAAAGGCATTACTTCCACAGATTCAGGAGATCTGTACATCCATTGAACCAGATGTTAAAGTTGTTATTCGTGAGGACACAGTACGTGCACAAAAGGAAGCAAAAAAAGCGAAAAATAACTCTGAAGATAATAGAGAATACTTGGAACTTGGAATAGGAATTGTTTTATTTATTGCTGGAAAAATCTTTGAATCGTCTAAGCCAGTATACAGTACAGCATGTTTTTTATTGGCATATTTAATCCTAGGTATTAAAATCGTATGGACAGCGTTAAGAAACATTTCAAAAGGGCAAGTTTTTGACGAAAACTTTTTGATGAGTATCGCAACGATCGGGGCGTTCGGTATTGGAGAGTATGCCGAAGCGGTAGGAGTTATGTTATTTTACCGGATTGGAGAATTATTCGAAGAGAAAGCAGTAGAGAGAAGCCGCTCACAGATCATGGATGTGATCGATATGCGTCCTGAAGTCGTAAATCTTGTGAATGAACACGGAGATGTTTCAGTGATCGATGCAGAAGAAGCAGAGATAGGAGATATTCTATTAGTACGTCCGGGAGATCGTATTCCTTTGGACGGAGTGATCACCGATGGTGAAACAATGATTGATACATCACCTGTAACAGGAGAACCAGTGCCGATATCTGGTTTTGAAGGAACGGAAGTAACTTCTGGATGTCTAAATACTTCTGGAGTTATCAAGATCAGAGTTGAAAAAGTGTTGGAAGAATCTATGGTTACAAGAATCATGGATTCAGTTGAAAATGCAGCAGCCAGCAAGCCGAAAATGGATCGCTTTATTACACGTTTTTCCCGTGTATATACACCATTTGTCGTATTTATGGCATTGGCGACAGCAATCATTCCTTCTATCATAACAGGTAACTGGACACACTGGGTGTATACAGCACTCACATTTCTTGTGATCAGTTGTCCATGTGCACTTGTTTTAAGTGTACCGCTTGCATTCTTCTCAGGAATTGGAGCAGGATCTAAGATCGGTATCTTATTTAAAGGAGGAGCGGCTTTAGAAACATTGAAAGATATTACTTCTGTGGTTATGGATAAAACAGGAACGATCACAAAAGGAAACTTTAAGGTACAAGATGTTGTTACTTTTGGAGATGTTACAAGAAATGAATTGTTATCCTTGGCTGCTTCCTGTGAAGAATCTTCAACTCATCCAATCGCAAAGAGTATTATGGAAGCTGCAAAAGAAGAAAATATATCTTATAAAACAGCAGAAAGCGCAAAAGAAATTGCAGGACATGGTTCTGTGATCAAACTTGATGGATCTGAAGTCTTAGCAGGTAATAAAAAATTAATGAATCAGTATCACATTGCAGGAGAATATAAAGAAACAACATCTTATGGAACAGAAGTATTTCTGGCAAAAGACGGAGTGCTGATCGGAGCTGTTGTGATCGCTGATACACTAAAAGATGATGCAAAATCCGCAATTGCATCTTTAAAAGCACAGAAACTCCACACGGTTATGCTGACTGGAGATTCTGAATCAGCTGCAAATGCAATTGCAGAGGAAACGGGAATTGATGAAGTTTACTCCAAACTTTTACCAGATGAAAAGCTTTTAAAACTTCAGGAACAGAGAACAAAACATGGAGCTGTTATGTTTGTTGGAGATGGCATCAATGATGCTCCAGTCCTTGCAGGAGCAGATTGTGGAGCAGCTATGGGAAGTGGAGCTGATGCAGCAATTGAAGCTGCTGATGTTGTATTTATGACATCAAGTGTAGAAGCAATTCCACAGGCGATTGCCATTGGCAAGAAAGCAAGTCGTATTGCATGGCAGAATGTCGTATTTGCACTAGTTGTGAAAGCTCTTGTCATGATACTTGGACTACTTGGATTTGCTAATATGTGGATGGCAGTATTTGCGGATACCGGAGTAGCAATGCTTTGTGTATTGAATTCGATCAGAGCTTTAAAAATACAATCTTAAGAAATGAAATAAAATCAATCAAAAATAATAATCCAGTAAGACAGGATAACAAAATGTCTTACTGGATTAATTTTATATTATGGAATAATATTTTTGCTGTGATACCCCAGATTATGTGATTTTCATATTCATAAAACAATACTTCATATTTACCTTTTGCCCAAGGATAATTTCGGCCTCCAGGAATTTTGTCAAATGGAAAATCATGTTCTGGCTGCATTTGTACATTATTATAATATCGTTTTGGTAGTGTATTTTGAAAAAATTCTAAAGGCACCATAAATATATCTGAAACTTCATCAATACTGTACTGCCCATTATAATTTCTTAACTCTCCAAGATATACATCAATACGCATACCAGCAGGAGAAAGAAAATAATCTAAAGAACCATAGACTTGAATGTCAGATTCAGAAACCAGAAGTTCTTCACATGTTTCACGAACGGCTGTCTGTAAGGAAGTTTCCAGAGATTCTCTCTTGCCGCCTGGAAAACAGATCTCTCCGGGCTGGTGTGAGAGATTATTTGAACGGATCTCGAACAGGATATGATATTTACCGTCTTTTTTGATCAGAGGGATCAAGACAACGGATACTTTTTCTTTTTCTTGCTCGATTCTTTTAGGAATTCGAGTGTTTAAATGATCGAACATAAAAACCTCCTAGAATCTAAAATCACGTTTTCCTTCATGAATATTTTTAATATATTTTATTATATGGAAATGAGGGAAAAAGTCAATTAAAGAAAAAAGCAGACAAATAAGCTTGTCTTTCAATGGGATTCATTGTATATTTTTATTATAAAGAAAATGTCATTACCAGACTATAAAATGGGAGAGATACAAGATGGAGATATTACAAGTCAATGAAGATCAGCAGAAGAAATTGGCAACAGTTTTGAAGAATTTTCGGATTCAATTGTTCGAATATATTGTAGATGAAGATAAGCTTGTAGTTTATGATGATAAGTTTCATATTAAGAGAACAGTAACAGATTATATGGAGTACATCGACCATAAGAGTAAGATTCATCCAGATGACCGAGAAAAAGTAAAACAGTTATATATGGAAGTGAAAGAAGACCCAGTCGAGATTCGTGAGATTGAAAAAGATGGGACAATCTCTCATACATTATTAGAATTAACAAAGTTTGTAGATGAAGCAACAGGCAAGACAATCCTGGTAGGAAACGCAAAGGATATTACAGAACAGAAAGAACATGAGAAGATGCTTAAAGAACAAGCAATGAAAGATCCTCTGACAGGTATTTATAATCAGATATATGGAAAGATGCTGATCAATAGGTATTTAAATAGTAAGAATCCATTTGAAGCGTGCGGGATGATCTTATTAGATATCGACTATTTTAAAGCAGTGAATGATCATTATGGGCATTTGTTTGGAGATAAAATCATACTTAGTTTAACTGATCTGTTAAAGAAATTATTTAGTGATAAAAACAGTGTGCTTGTAAGAGCAGGTGGTGACGAATTTGTTATATTTATTGCAAATATTTCAAATATTGAACTTGTAAGAAAGAATGTTCAACTGATGCAGAACATTAGAAATATAAGCTTTGAGGATAATGATTGTAGGTTTACATGCAGTGCAGGTGTTTGTTATCTTCCAGAGAATATATCAGGATATAGTTATGATCAGTTATTTGAGAATGCAGATATAGCTTTATATAAGGCAAAAGAACGAGGAAGGAATTGTTATGTCTATTGTGATAGCCTGCAGCATTTTACTATGATGTCGACAGAACATGAAGAATATGAAGAAGAATTGGATGCAAGATATTTTCAAAATGATATCGTAGCAACAGCATTTGAAATCTTTGAGAAGACCAGCAATTTCGATGCGGCAGTGAATCTATTGATGAGAGTGATCGGAACAAGGGTTGGACTTGATCGTATTACAGTTATACGGGCTGATATTAAGAATCAGGAAGTTTATTCAGATTATCAATGGAATAAGAAAGGAATACCAAAAGTATTAAAAGAAATTAATAAGTTTGATAAGAAAGATTTTCTTACATTATTTAATAATTATGGAGAGAATGGGATCATTGTTCTTCAATATGATGATATGGAAGAATATTCACCGGGGGCACAGAAACTTTTGATGCAGGGAGATGCAAAGACCGTAATATATGCCGCAATGTATTGTGAAGGACGTTATACAGGAGCTATTTCCTATGTTGTGTGCAAGGAAAAGAGAAACTGGTCCAATGAGATGTTAAAGCAGATATCAGAAGTGACCAAGATCATTTCTACTCATTTTGCCAAGAATGAGATTATGAATCATGCATATCAAGGTGCTGTTACCAGAATGGAACATGACACTTTGACGGGATTGATCTCTTTTGAAAGATTTCATGAAGAAATCGAACGTATCATTCTTTCAAATAAGACCAATAATTATCTTATGATCTATACAGATTTCGAGAATTTTAAATACTTTAATTATAAATACGGATATACAGTTGGAGATCAGCTACTTAAGGATTTTTGTAGTTCGATCATCAGTAAGATAGTAGATAAGCATAACCTTTATTTTACAAGAGTTGTATCGGATCAGTTTTTGATGTTTCGTCCAGCCAGATATGAAAAAGATGAATATGAGAAACTTATTGAAGAAATTGAACAGAAGAATATAGATTTTATGCTCAGGCAGAAAGAACGTTTTCCACAATCTAATGTTACATTAAGAACTGGTGTATACTATGTGACACCAGAATGCATGAGTGCATCATATGCAATTGATGTAGCAAACTATGCAAGGCAGAAGGTAGATAACGACAGTAAATGCAGTGTTAGATTTTATGATGATGAGATGCAGAAACGAAGAACGCTGGAGAATCAGATCGTTAATGAGATGAAAGAAGCAATAGAACAACATCAGTTTAAGGTATACTTCCAACCGAAATATTCGATTAAGAATCGTGAGATCACAGGAGCAGAAGCTCTGATCCGCTGGGAAAGGGAGAATGGAGAAGTGTTAAGTCCAGATTCTTTTATTCCAGTATACGAGAATAATGGTAAGATCGTAGAACTTGATTTTTATGTATTTGAAACAGTTGTCAAATATCTTGCGAAGAATCAGAAAGAAGGCAGAAATCAGGTACCGATCTCAATCAATGCATCAAGCTTGCATGCTATGGATTCGCAGACGATTACGCTTTATATGGATATACTTAAGAAGTATGACGTTGATCCATCATTGGTAGAGATTGAACTTACAGAGACGGCAGTTGTTTCAGAATATGAAAGTGTCAGAGAATTATTTGATGAATTCCAATTGCATGGTATTAAGACAGCAATGGATGATTTTGGAAGTGGGTATTCTATTTTAAATACGATCGTAGATATTCCGGTTGATGTCATTAAGATCGATCGTGGCTTTATCACAAGCTGTCTGGAATCAGACAGGGGAATTTATTTCTTGAAACATTTGATTGATATGATAAGGAACCTCGGCTATCAGATAATCTGCGAAGGTGTGGAGACAGACCAGCAGATTGAGATCTTAAAACAGATCGGATGTGATGAGATACAGGGATATTGGTATTCAAAACCATTGAAAGAAGAAGATTATGATAAACTTTTGCAAACGGAAAATATTTCCAAGGGGGGGGCAATACCTCCAAACAGACAAAAAATCCTAAGAGATACCTTAGATAATGAAAAACGAAAGCGAGGAATAACAATATGAGCGGCAGAGAAGGCCAGGAATTAGAGGGAATCACACTGTTAGGAAACCAGAAAACAAAATATCCGGATGATTATGCACCAGAAGTATTAGAAACATTTGAGAACAAACATCCAGATAATGATTATTTTGTAAAATTTAATGCACCAGAGTTTACAAGTCTGTGTCCGATCACAGGGCAGCCGGATTTTGCAACAATTTACATCTCTTATGTACCAGGGGAACGCATGGTAGAGAGTAAATCACTGAAATTGTATTTATATAGTTTCAGAAATCATGGAGATTTTCATGAAGACTGCATGAATATCATCATGAAGGATCTGATCAAACTGATGGATCCAAAATATATTGAAGTATGGGGAAAATTTACACCGAGAGGAGGTATTTCTATCGATCCATACTGCAACTATGGAAAACCAGGAACAAAATGGGAGGAAGTTGCATGGAACAGATTATCTAACCATGATCTGTATCCGGAGAAGATCGATAATCGCTAGGAACATGTAAACGAACTAACGGTCAAGATCAAGGAGGAAAAGTTATGAGGAAGAAAATTTTAAAGGGAGTGTTTTGCAGCGCACTTTCGATTGTAATGGCAACAGGTGGAGTGTTTGTCAGTGCGGCACCAAAACAGGCGGAAGTGACAACAAAAATCCAGTCAGTCCAGAATTCAAAGATTGTAAATTTACAGCAGACAAAAACTAGTGAAAATACAAAAAGCAAAGCACAGGCGAGAACAGCAGTTCAACTGAATAATGTGACAGTGCCAACAATATGGAACACATCAGTAAAATCAGCAGTTAAAAGTGTAACTTTGGAGAATGGGAATGATATAGGAACGATCACTATTAAAAATGCAGGTACACTTGTTGCAGCATTTGGAGTTGATTTTGTAGTACGTGATGCTAACTATCAATATATTATGGGATCAACAAATGGGTTATTATATAATGCAAATATGAAACCAGGAACATATCATTTATATACGAAGGATGTAGTAAAAGGAACAGCAAACATTTCTTTGTCCTTATATCCAAATCAGAATAATCGTACATTAGGCTCTAAGGTAATCATGATTGGTGGAACAGGAAAAAACAGCTACCAGTATTTTAAAGTGAGTAAAAGAGGTATAGCGATTATAGGACTACAGGGTGTATGGGTAAATCCAACTAATTTCGGTAAAACATATGGTATTACAAACTATGTTCAGAAAAAATCAGGTTCATCATGGAAAACTGTATCATCCTCACAGTACACAACAGAAAGCAGAAATTATAATTCAGTTTATGGACTTCCAGCAGGAAGCTATCGTGTTGTACTGAAATCTACATATCAAAGTGGTGTTATTGGGGCAGCATATAGACAGGTTGCAGCAAATTCTTCTTATGGAACATCAAAGAAGAAAGCTAAAACAATTAGTCGAAAGAAATACAAAAAACAGACATTTTTAACAACAGACAGTGTAAAGAAAGAACATTGGTACAAGATTAAGGTAAGTAAGAAACGTACAACTTATATTGATGTAACGAGTCTTGGAAGTTCAGGAACAATTTATTGTACTGTATCAGGAAAAGCGAGATTTAAAACAAAAAATATAAAGAATGGAACACGTTATTACCTTAAAGCACCAAAAGGAACTTATTATATCAGAGTAAAGAGATACAGCAAGAGTACAACAGGAGCATATCAGGTAAAATATGTGAAATAATAATTCCTTCACATTTGTTTATAATTTCTTTAGAAATGTTTAGAAACAGAATATTGAATGAAGAGAGAATACTGGTATAATAAAGACATAGTTTTTCATATATATTTTTTAATCCTCTCTTTTTGAAAATAGATACCGCATCAGCGAATTGCTGGTGCGGTATTTTTGGTTTTTTGTATTATAATAGTATATAAAACTGAAAAATTAGGAATTAAACTATTGAAAATAAAATGTTAATAGAATACAATACATGTAAGAAGTATAAAAATCATAAACCAATTAAACATGTAGATGAAATGTTAAAGTTTATGAGGATTTTTGCAGAAGATGAAAGATTTCTGCAGTTGGATATAAAGAAAGATGAGAAAGGAGAAGTTACGATGTGTACAATATTAGATAATGCGATTAACAAAGGAATCGAGCGTGGAATTACACAAGGAATCAGTATGGGTGAAGATGCAACACTAAAATTAGTAAAAATACTAATAGCAGGAAATAAAATAAATGAAATAGAGAAAATATACAATGATAAAGAATATAGAAACAAGCTTATGAAAGAATATAATATTTACAAATAAACGAACGAAAAATAAATTGTTCTTCAAAAAATAATGAAAAACCCATTGACGAGCAACAACACACATGCTATGATAATCACGCTAGACTTTAGCGTTGGAAGAAGGTCTTTTTTTTATGCCTTATTTTAATGAACAACAAACAAAATGGAGGTGGAAGTTGTGCGCACAAGAGTAACATTAGAATGTACAGAATGTAAACAGCGTAATTACAACATGACAAAGGATAAGAAAACTCATCCTGAACGCATGGAAACAAAAAAATACTGCAAATTCTGTAAAACTCACACATTACACAAAGAAACAAAATAATTTCCGGTAATTCCCTTTGAGAGAAAAGGAAGTGAAAACATGGAGAAAACTAACAAAGCAAAGAAACCAAGTTGGTTTAAAGAGTTAAAAGCTGAATTTAACAGAATTATCTGGCCAACGAAAGAAAGAATTGCAAAAGAAACAGCAGTTGTAGTGATCTGTGCTATTATTATCGGAATCATTGTTGCAGTTCTTGATGTTGGAATCCAGTATGGAATTCAGGCATTGGTTGGATAGAAGTAAGGAGATTTTATGGCAGAGGCAAATTGGTATGTTGTTCACACCTACTCAGGTTATGAAAACAAAGTAAAAGTGGATATTGAGAAAACCATCGAGAACCGTAAGCTTCAGGATGAGATCTTAGAAGTCCGCGTACCACTCGAAGATGTGGTAGAGATGAGAAACGGTGTGAAGAAACAAGTTTCAAGAAAAATGTTCCCAGGTTATGTTCTGATCCATATGATCATGAACGACGACACATGGTATGTGGTTCGTAACACAAGAGGTGTTACAGGATTCGTAGGACCTGGATCAAAACCAGTACCGCTGACTCCTGCAGAGATGAAACCATTAGGAATCCAGATTGGAGGAGAACAGCAAGAAACACCAGCAAGAGAGAAAGTCGAACTTGATATCGAAGTTGGTGATATGATCGTTGTAACTTCCGGTGCTTGGGAAGGAACAACAAGTGCGGTTACTGCAATCAATGAAAGCAAGCAGACAGTTACTATTGAAGTAGAGATGTTCGGAAGAGCAACTTCAGTAGAAATTGATTTCTTAGATATTAAGAAAGCGTAACGAAGAATAAGAACAGAATCTTATTTGAAACAAAGTGGGAGGGCTATCCCGTAATTACCACAATAATCAGGAGGTTAACGATTATGGCAAAGAAAGTAGAAGGTTATATCAAACTTCAGATTCCAGCAGGAAAGGCAACACCAGCACCACCCGTTGGACCAGCACTTGGACAGCACGGAGTAAACATTGTACAGTTTACAAAAGAATTTAACGCAAGAACAGCTGATCAGGGAGACATGATCATCCCTGTAGTAATCACTGTATATCAGGATAGAAGCTTCAGCTTCATCACAAAGACTCCACCAGCAGCAGTTTTATTAAAGAAAGCTTGTAAAATCCAGTCTGGATCAGGAGAACCTAACAGAACTAAAGTAGCTACTATTTCTAAAGCAGATCTTCAGCAGATCGCTGAAACAAAGATGAAAGACTTAAACGCAGCTTCTATCGAAGCAGCAATGAGCATGATCGCCGGTACTGCAAGAAGTATGGGAATCACAGTAGAAGAGTAGTCACAAATTTGAAACGAAAGTGGGAGGGTGAACTCCCGATATTACCACAGGAGGTATTTTTAGAATGAAAAAAGGTAAGAGATACGCAGAGCTTACAAAATTAGTGGACAGAGCAAACAATTATGATCCACAGGAAGCAGTTGCTTTAGTAAAAAAATTAGCAAACGCTAAATTCGACGAAACAATCGAAGCACATATCCGTCTTGGTGTAGATGGACGTCAGGCAGACCAGCAGATCCGTGGAGCAGTTGTACTTCCACACGGAACTGGTAAAGAAGTTAAAGTTCTTGTATTCGCTAAAGATGCAAAAGCTGAAGAAGCGAAAGCAGCAGGAGCAGAATTTGTAGGAGCAGAAGAATTAATTCCTAAGATCCAGAAAGAAAACTGGTATGACTTCGACGTAGTAGTAGCTACTCCAGACATGATGGGTGTAGTAGGTCGTTTAGGACGTGACTTAGGACCTAAAGGTTTAATGCCTAACCCTAAAGCCGGAACTGTAACAATGGACGTTGCTAATGCAATCAAAGAAATCAAAGCAGGTAAAATCGAATATAGATTAGATAAAGCCAACATCATTCATGTACCAGTTGGAAAAGCTTCTTTCACAGAAGAACAGTTAGCGGACAACTTCCAGACGTTAATCGATGCAATCGTAAAAGCAAAACCTGCAGCAGCAAAAGGTCAGTATTTTAGAAATGTAACAATCACTTCTACAATGGGACCTGGAGTAAAAGTTGATACAACAAAATTTGCTTAATATTTAGCTGTAATTAATGAAAAGGGGCCAGTCTCATGTAGTCTGGTCCCATATTTATGCAGATTCTATACGGTGCTAAGACAGAAATTGCATAAAAATAAAAACATAACAAAAAAAGCAAAAAAACATTTGACATATGATCAGATGTATTGTAATATATATAAAGTATTACTGCCGAAGACAGCAGGTGCCGCAAGGCGCAACGTAGAACAACCTGCCGAGGAGAGTATTAGTGAATATGCTAATTAACACTCTATGTCTGTGCAGATATAGAGTTTTCTTTTTATATGTGCGGTGGTACACAAAATAAATCAAGGAGGTGCACCATTTCAATGGCAAAAGTTGAGTTAAAACAACCAATCGTAGACGAAATTAAAGAATTGCTTACAGACGCTCAGTCAGCAGTATTAGTTTCTTACCGTGGAATTACTGTAGAACAGGATACAGCAATGCGTAAAGAATTAAGAGAAGCTGGCGTAGAATACAAAGTATATAAGAATACTATGATTCGTTTTGCAATCCAGGGAACAGAATTTGAAGCATTAGCTGATGATTTAACAGGACCTACAGCAATCGCTGTTTCTAAGACAGATGCTACAGCTCCTGCAAGAATCCTTGCAAAACACGTTAAGAACGTTGAAGTATTAGAAATGAAATCTGGTGTTGTAGAAGGAACATTCTATGACAAAGATGGTATCCAGGTTATCGCAAGCATCCCATCAAGAGACGAATTACTTGCGAAATTCCTTGGAAGCATTCAGTCCCCAATTACAAACTTTGCTCGTGTTATTAAGCAGATCGCTGAAAAAGACGGAGAAGGGGCTGCAGCTGAGTAAGATCAGTTATCAGTAAAATTTAAAATATTAGGAGGAAATTATAATGACAACTCAGGAAATTATTGAAGTTATCAAAGGTTTATCAGTATTAGAATTAAATGATTTAGTAAAAGCTTGTGAAGAAGAATTTGGAGTATCCGCAGCAGCAGGTGTTGTAGTAGCAGCAGCTGGAGCTGAAGGTGGAGCAGAAGAAAAAGACGAATTCGACGTAGAATTAACAGAAGTTGGTGGAGCTAAAGTTAAAGTCATCAAAGCTGTTCGTGAAGTAACAGGATTAGGATTAAAAGAAGCTAAAGAATTAGTTGACGGAGCTCCTAAAGTAATCAAAGAAGGTGCATCTAAAGCAGAAGCTGAAGACATCAAAGCTAAATTAGAAGAACAGGGAGCTAAAGTAACTCTTAAATAATTAAGAGATTTACTCCAGTAGATTTTCTATAAAGTAAACAAAACTGTCACATTGGTGAAAACTGGTGTGGCAGTTTTTTGTATTATAAAGACTTTGATGATAGAATAGAAAAGAAGATAATTGAAAGGAGTATTCAACGATTATGAAATTAGTGATTATTGAACCATTAGGTGTAGAAGAAGATAAGTTGATGGAAATCGCACACAAAGCATTGCCAGATTCCGTTGAGATCATATCTTACCAGACCAAAGTAACTGACACAGAAAGCTTAATTGAACGAGGAAAAGATGCAGACATTATCATGGTTGCAAACCTGCCATTAAATGCAGACGTGATTAAAGGATGTAAGAATCTTAAGATGCTTGCAGTAGCATTTACAGGAATCGATCATATTGCAATGGATGCCTGCAAAGAACAGGGAATTATGGTGTGCAATTGTGCAGGATACTCAAATGCAGCAGTCTCAGATCTTGTTTTTGGACTTCTGATCTCATTGTATCGCAATATTATTTCCTGCAACGAGGTTGTTAGAAAAGAAGGAACTAAAGATGGTCTCGTTGGATTTGAACTAGAAGGAAAGAAATTTGGAGTGGTAGGAACAGGAGCAATCGGAACCAGGGTAGCAAATATCGCACAGGCTTTTGGCTGCGAAGTTTATGCATATTCAAGAACAGTCAAAGACCTTACAGGAGTGCAGTATGTGGATTTAGAAGAGCTTTTATCTACTTGTGATATTATTTCACTGCATGTACCATTAAACGCCTCAACAAAAGGTCTGATCAGCGAGAAAGAGATCGCACTCATGAAGCCAAATGCAGTTCTCATAAATACATCAAGAGGACCAGTTGTTGACAGTAAAGCATTAGCAGATGCATTAAATGAAGGAAAGATTGCAGGAGCAGCAGTTGACGTTTTTGAAAATGAACCTCCAGTAGCAAAAGATCATCCTCTCTTACACGCAAAGAATCTGATCGCAACACCACATGTAGCATTTGCAACAAAAGAAGCATTAGTAAAACGTGCGATCATTGATTTTGACAATGTAAAATACTGGATGGAAGGAAATCCAGTGAATGTAATGAACTAAAATTTTAATTTGTAGTTGGCCAACTGTAGAATTCGAGTATATGATAAAAAATAAATAAGCAACCGCATCGCTTTCGGTTGCTTATCTTATTTTTGTCACATATACGAAAGACTATCAAATCAGCATTTAAACTGTAGCATGTGTAGAGCTATTTGAAGATCCTTCATGACTCTTCTGGAACAGTTTCTTAAAGCAAGAGATTGCGACCATAAGTCCAAGTGCCATAAGAAGTAAAGCTACGATCAACTGTAATCCATCGATCATAAATACGAATCCACCTGTTACAAAGATCTTAGTAAAGATTCCGATAACAGATTGTACAAGAGCTGTAAATGTTACGACTAACATGATGCACATAGGTGCGTATAACATCCATCCTTTTCTTCCTGTTGTTAATAAGAAGACAGATAATGCGATCAGTACTAAGGATGCTAATAACTGGTTTGCTGCTCCGAATAATGGCCAGATGTTGTTGTATCCACCTAAGCATAATAAGAATCCGAAGAATAATGTGATAACAGTTGCAAAATATTTATTTGTAAATAATTTTCTTACACCTGTAAGATCAGATCCGTCAGCAGATTCTCCCATGAATAATTCCTGGAATGACATACGACCGATTCTTGCTACAGAGTCAAGAGATGTTAATGCTAATGCAGAAACACACATTGTCATAAAGCATGTAGCAACATGTTTAGGAATTCCAAGTAATGTTAAGAATCCAGCGACATTTCCTGAGAAGATCTGGAATGGTGTTCCTTCAGGCATTTTACCACCAACAGCTGCTGCACCGACAACAACTAAGGCGATGACACCTAATAAAGATTCAACCATCATAGATCCATATCCAACGCAAAGCATATCTTTTTCATTGCTGACTGTCTTAGATGATGTTCCTGAAGATACCAGACTGTGGAATCCAGAAACAGCACCACAGGCGATCGTAATAAATAATGTAGGGAATAAGCTCTTTCCACCAACATTAAATCCGTTGAATGCAGGTAAGTTCATTGCTGGATGTGCAACGAATACACCAAGGACAGCACCGATGATCATTCCGACTAATAGGAAAGTACTTAAATAGTCACGAGGCTGCATCATTAACCACATTGGCATAACGGATGCAAGGAATAAGTAAACCATGACTACACCAATCCATGCATTCTTGCTGAAATACAATGGGAAAGCGATACCAACAGCTAACATAACGAGCAGTAATACGATTCCTGCAACGAATTCTACTTTTTGATTAGGTTTAAAATATTTTGTAAATAATCCAAAAACAACGGCTCCTAAGATAAATAACATAGAGATAGAAGCAGCTGCAGCGTTCGGTGAGCTTTTAGCACCGGTTACAGTAAATCCGTTAAATGTTCCGGCAACCATATCTGTGAAAGCTGCGATTACAAGTAAAGTAAATAACCAAGAAAACAGAAGGAATAATTTTCTTCCTGTTTTACCGATGTATTTTTCAATCAGGACACCCATGGATTTTCCTTCATTCTTTACAGAAGCATAAAGAGATGTAAAATCCTGAACGGCTCCGAAGAAGATACCACCAATTAACAACCAGAGAAGAACTGGCAGCCATCCAAACATTGCGGCGATGATTGGTCCGGTTACAGGACCTGCACCTGCGATGGATGAAAACTGATGGGAAAATACAACAGCTTTAGGTGTTGGAATGTAATCTTCACCATCCTCATGTGTGTAAGCTGGGGTTTTCGCATTAGGATCGATTCCCCAAGTTTTGGCGAGCCAACGTCCGTATAGAGCATAACCAGCAACTAATACGACGATTGCGATTGCTACGATTGTTAAGCTATTCATTCTTAATCACTCCTCTTAAAATTTTTATTATAAAGTATGATGTATTCAAAACACAGGATACAATAAAAACTAGTAAAAAAAATAAAATTACAGGATGTGTATCCATGGGGTTATGGTCATTTATAATAAAATTATTTAAAAATAAAAAAGTCTCCTGAAATGTTTTATCAACATTCCAGAAGACGAATATTCTCCGCGGTACCACTTCTTTTTATTACTCAAATCGTAATCCCTTAATCACATCATTTAATGTGTTCCTCGATAACGGAAGGAATCCGGTCGCACTTACTAATGAAAATTCACATTCAGCTGACTGCTCGCAGGGGATACTGATATAAGTTCTTTATTGTCTCGCAGCTTCCGACAACTCTCTTGAAAAGAATTCAAATATCAATGTGTCCTGCTCATTGCATTCTGTATTTCGTTGCACTTATAATAGACCTGTAAAAAAAGATTGTCAAGAAAAAATGATGTTCTATTTTTTGTACAATTATGCCATCAAAGCTTTACTTACTTCTTTAAGATTCATACCATTAGATCCTTTGATCAGTACGACATCATTCTTTTTTAAGTAAGTTTCAAGGAAAGCAATCAGCTCGTCGTTGGAAGAAAATGTACGTGTATGAAGGGAAGGATTTTCTTTCCATGCTTCTTCAATATAATTCTTGGAAAGTTCACCTGTGATAAAGAGGTCTGTTACTTTCGTTGTAGCGATAAAACGACCAACTTCTTTATGATATTCTGGTGAATCCGGTCCAAGTTCCAGCATATCAGATAAGACAGCGATCTTACGTCCTCTTGTCTTAAAATCAGATAAAATGCTCAGGCTTGCTTTCATGGAATCAGGACTTGCGTTATATGCATCGTCGATCAGAGTATAGTCATTTACGTGGACAATATTCTGTCTCTGACCAGAAAATGTGGATAATTGTGTCTTGATCGCATCCATTGGAACATCATAGCGAAGACCGATCGCAATTGCAGCCAGGGCATTGGATACGTTATGTTTTCCAAGAACATTTAATGTGATATTTTCTTTCATATTACCGTAGTGGAATTCAAATAAAGTTTGTCCATTCTTTTCACGGATCTTTTCTGCACGATATGTACAATCATCTGCAAAACCATAAAATTCATATGGTTTTTTTACATAGTCAATATGTTTGCGGATCATGTCATTGTCCCCATTTAAGAAAAGAACACCATCTTCTGGAAGTCCATTCTGAATATCTAATTTTTCGATACAGATATTATCTCTGGAACCCATCATTTCAATATGAGAAACGCCAACATTTGTGACAACACCAACGTTTGGATGAATAATGCTGCCAAGAGTTGTGATCTGGCCTTTTTCACTCATTCCCATCTCAAGAACACCAATCTCATCTTCTGATGTCAGATGATCTAAAGTTAAAGGCACACCAACCTGACTATTTTGATTACCGATTGTTTCGAATACTTTATATTTTCCTTTTAAAACGTGAGCGATCATCTCACGGGTTGTTGTCTTTCCAACACTTCCAGTTACACCAATGATTGGAAGTGACATTTTATTTCGATAATAAGAAGCAATCTGCTGCATTGCTGTTAAAGTATCAGGGACTTTAATATAAGGGACATCCCCTTCGGCTTCATTATGTTCCTGTGTTAAACAAGCACCGCCTTCTTTTAATGCATTTGGAATAAAGACGTGTGCGTCAACGCGTTCACCGATGATCGGTACAAACAAAGTGTTTGGACCTACCTCCATAGAATTTGTACTTAAATGGTCAATCTTCATGGAAGGATCACCGCATAAAAGTGTTCCGCCAGTTGCGTCTAAAATGTCTTGAATTGTTATATTTTCCATAGAAAACCTCGTTTCTTTCGTTTTTATATTTCAGCAAGATCAGCTATCATAAAAAATCATGCTGTTATCTACAGATTATAGCACAAAATACGATAGTATGATAAAATGATAGCCAGAAAATACAAAAAACATAAAATATCCATAAGATGTACAAAACTGACATATGAATATAGAAGATATTAGAAAAGAGGTGTTTCATGAGTTTTACACATTTACATGTCCATACAGAATACAGTCTTCTGGATGGTTCGAGTAAAATAAAAGAACTTGTTCATCAGGCGAAAGAGCTTGGAATGGACAGTATTGCGATTACCGATCACGGAGCTATGTATGGAGTGATCGATTTTTATAAGGCAGCGAAAGCAGAAGGGATCAAACCAATCATCGGATGTGAGATTTATGTAACAACTGGTTCAAGATTTGATAAGGAAGCAAGTCAGGGAGATAAAAGATATTACCATTTGGTCCTCCTTGCCAAGAATGATACAGGATATCACAATTTGATGAAGATCGTTTCCAGAGGATTTACTGAAGGGTTTTATTATAAACCGCGAGTAGATTATGAAGTTTTGGAAAAATACAGCGAAGGTCTGATCGCATTAAGTGCATGTCTTGCTGGGGAAGTTGCAACATATATTCGTGAAAATAACTATGAAAAAGCGAAAGATACAGCACTGAAATTGCAGGATTTATTTGGAAAAGATAACTTTTTCTTAGAATTACAGGATCATGGAATTCCAGATCAGACAAAGGTAAATACGGCACTTCTTAAGATGTCGAAAGAGACAGGGATCGATCTGGTTGCCACAAATGATATTCATTATACATTTAAGGAAGATGCAGAGGCACACGATATCCTGCTTTGCATCCAGACAGGGAAGAAAGTACAAGACGAAGACCGTATGCGTTATGAGGGCGGACAGTATTATTTAAAATCACCAGAAGAAATGCAAAGACTGTTCCCATATGCGAGAGAGGCAATTGAGAATACAGGAAAGATTGCAGAACGCTGTAACGTAGAAATCGTATTTGGAGAACAGAAAGTACCAGAATATGATGTTCCAGAGGGATATACGGCAGTCACTTATCTGCATCATTTATGTGAGGAAGGATTAAAACGTCGATATCCAGAAGTTACAGATGAATTGAGAGAACGATTAGCTTATGAATTAAAAACGATTGAAAATATGGGATATGTTGATTATTTTCTGATCGTATGGGACTTTATTCATTATGCAAAAGAACATGGGATCGCTGTTGGACCGGGGCGTGGTTCTGCTGCCGGAAGTATTGTCTCTTATTGTCTTGAGATCACTGACATCGATCCGATCAGGTACCAGCTTCTGTTTGAGCGTTTCCTGAATCCAGAGCGTGTATCCATGCCTGATATCGACGTGGATTTCTGCTATGAAAGAAGACAGGAAGTAATCGATTATGTCGTAAGAAAATACGGCAAAGATCAGGTTGTACAGATCATTACATTTGGAACAATGGCAGCAAGAGCTGTGATCCGAGATGTTGGAAGAGTCTTGGATATTCCATATGCAAGAGTTGACAGCATTTCCAAGATGGTGCCGAATGAAAATAATATTACGATCGACAAAGCATTAAAGATCAGTAAAGATTTAAGAACAGCTTATGAACAGGATGAAGAGACACATTATTTGATCGATATGTCAAAGAGACTGGAAGGTTTACCAAGGCATGCTTCCATGCATGCAGCTGGAGTTGTGATCGGTAAGACAGCAATCGATGAATATGTACCTTTAGCGACAGGTGCAGATAATGCAGCGGTTACACAATTTACCATGACAACGATCGAGGAACTTGGATTACTAAAAATGGACTTCTTAGGATTACGTACATTAACAGTAATTCAGGATGCAGAGAAAATGGTGCGCAGAAAAGTGCCAGAATTCGATATTACAAAAATTGATCCGACAGATAAAGAAGTTTATGAGATGATCGGAAATGGCCATACAGAAGGGGTGTTCCAGCTGGAAAGTTCAGGAATGAAATCTTTTATGAAGGAATTAAAACCAGCGAATATGGAAGATATTATCGCAGGGATTTCCTTGTATCGTCCGGGACCAATGGACTTTATTCCGAGATATATCGAAGGAAAAAATCATCAGGAAAGTATTCATTATGAGTGTGAACAGATGGAAGAAATCCTTGAACCAACCTATGGATGTATTGTTTATCAGGAACAGGTTATGCAGATCGTTATGAAACTTGCCGGATATACTCTTGGACGAAGTGATCTTGTGCGTCGTGCCATGTCTAAGAAAAAAGGCGATGTTATGATCAAGGAGCGTCAGAACTTTGTTTATGGAAATGAAGAAGAAGGAATTCCAGGATGTATCAATAATGGAATCGATGAAAAGACAGCTAACCAGATCTGGGATGAGATGCTAGACTTTGCAAAATATGCATTTAATAAATCTCACGCTGCTGCTTATGCGGTGGTTGCTTATCGTACAGCATATTTAAGATGTCATTATCCAGTAGAATTTATGGCAGCATTGTTAACATCAGTGCTTGGAAACACAAATAAGATTTCAGAGTATAGTTATGCATGCAAGAAGCTTGGAATTAAGATTCTGCCCCCGGATATCAACTACGGAGAAGGCGCATTCTCAGTTGATGGAGGCAATATCCGATATGGACTGACAGCGATCAAGAGCCTTGGAAAACCGGTGATCGAAGCAATCATCAAAGAACGAAAAGCAAATGGTCTATATAGAGATTTCAAAGATCTTGTAGAACGTCTTTCAAGCAAAGAGATCAATAAGAGAACAGTAGAGAATCTGATTAAATCTGGAGCACTTGACTGTTTTGGAGTTACAAGAAAACAGCAGATGATCGTCTATGCCAGTGTGATCGACAGCATTCAGAAAGAACGTAAAAATGAGATTGCAGGACAGATGAGCCTTATGGATCTTCTTGGAGAAGAAGATCAGCAATCTTTTAAGATCACGTATCCCGATGTTGGGGAATACGAAAAGGAACAGAAACTTGCGATGGAAAAAGAAGTTCTTGGAATCTATGTCAGCGGCCATCCGCTAGAAGATGATATGGAACGGTTAGAGAGAAGTGTTACAGCACACACTTCAGATTTTGTGATTGATGAGGAAACAGGAAAGACAAAGATCCGTGATCAGGAAAGCTGTATCATTGGCGGGCTGATCAGTGAGATGAATGTAAAACTCACAAAGAAAAATCAGAACATGGCATTTATCACACTGGAAGATTTAAGAGGAACTGTGGAAGTTGTTGTATTTCCAAGACAGTATGCAGCATATCAGTCTCTTTTAAGAGAAGATGCGAAAGTATTTATTAAAGGGAAAACACAGATTTCAGAAGAAGAAAGTAAATTGATATGTGATCAGATCATAAGCTTTGATGATCAAAGACAAGAGTTATGGGTACAATTTGCAGATAAAGAAACATTTTTTACAGATGAAAATGATTTAAAAGCAATTCTGACTTCATATCCTGGAAAAAACCCAGTTGTTATATATTGTAAGGCGGAGCGCGCTGTTAATCGACTTGGAAGCAGTTTTATGGTTTCAGATGATGAAAATCTGATTTTTGACCTTGAAAAACGCTATGGCAAAGAAAATATTCGCATCAGATCGTTAGGAATATAACAAAGACTATTGAAAAATTTCTTTAAATGGATTAGAATAAAAGCCAAGTTAAGAATTGTATGGATTAATAATTGGAGGATATTGCAAATGGGAAAACCAAAAATTAAAACAATTGGAGTTTTAACAAGTGGTGGAGACGCACCTGCTATGAACGCAGCAGTACGTGCCGTAGCCAGAATTGGTAAAGAAAGAGGATTAAACGTTAAGGGAATCCGCAAAGGTTATAATGGATTATTAAATGAAGACATCATTGACCTAACACCAAAAGAAACAGCGGATACTATTTTCCGTGGTGGTACAATCCTTTTCACAGCAAGATGTGAAGAATTCAAGACAGAAGAAGGACAGAAACGTGGAGCTGAGATTTGTAAAGCACACGGAATCGAAGGATTAGTAGTTATCGGTGGAGATGGTTCTTTCCAGGGAGCTAGAAAGTTAGCAGCACTTGGAATCAACACAATCGCTGTTCCTGGAACAATCGACTTAGATATCGCTTGTACAGAATATACAATCGGTTTCGATACAGCTGTTAACACAGCAATGGAAGCAATCGATAAGATCCGTGATACATCAACATCTCATGAAAGATGTAGTATCGTAGAGGTTATGGGACGTGGAGCTGGATATATCGCATTATGGTGTGGTATGGCAACAGGAGCAGAAGATATTCTGATCCCAGAAAGCTTTGATGGAAACCTTCCTAAAGTAGAACAGCAGATCATTGAACATTTACTTCGTAACAGAGCAAAAGGTAAAACACATCATATGGTAATCAATGCCGAAGGTGTTGGACATTCTTACAGTATGGCGAAGAGAATCGAATCCGCAACAGGTATCGAAACACGTGCAACAATCCTTGGACATATGCAGCGTGGTGGTAGCCCAACAGCGAAAGATCGTGTATACGCTTCTATGATGGGTGCTTACGCAGTAGATTTATTATGTGCAGGAAAGACAAATCGTGTTGTAGGATATCAGAACGGAAGATTTATGGATATGGACATTGAAGAAGGACTTGCAATGCATAAAGATATCGATGATTATCAGCTTCAGATCGCACATTTATTAGGAAAATAAATAGAACTTAATCTTAGAGCAATCCTTATTTATCTAGGATTGCTCTATTTTTTCTCTATAGATATTTAAAAATTATCTGGAGATGATCTTATATAAACAAGATGACAGGAGTATTTTATGAATGAATTACGGCCGATACAGATCATATTGCTTGGCTTTTTTATTACAATATTTGCAGGTTCCATTTTGCTGACATTGCCGATTGCAGCTAAAAGCGGGCAGGCAACCTCATATATAGATGCGTTATTTACAGCGACAACTTCGGTATGTGTAACAGGGCTGGTCGTTGAAACCACAATGACACATTGGAGTCTGTTTGGGCAGGTTGTGATTCTTTTACTTGTCCAGATCGGAGGACTTGGAGTAGTAACGATCACAACTGGGATGTTCTATGTGCTAGGAAGAAGGATCACACTTGGAAACAGGATGCTGATTCAGGAATCTTTGGGGCTTAATACATTGACAGGGCTAGTGCCATTGGTTAAGAAAATCATTCTTGGAACGGCGATTGTAGAAGGGGCCGGTGCAGTGCTTTATGCAACACAGTTTATACCGGAATTCGGAGTTGGTTATGGAATCTGGGCAGCAGTTTTTAATTCCATTTCCGCATTTTGTAATGCAGGAATGGATATCGTAAAAGAGGATAGTTTTCGAAGTTATGTGACGAATCCGGTTATTAATTTTACAACAATGGCATTGATCGTTCTTGGAGGACTTGGATTTATCGTATGGAAAGATCTTTGGCAGAGTATGAAAAAGCTTATAAAAGAGAAGATTCCAGTAAAAAGAATTGTGCAACAGTTGAAATTTCAAACAAAGATCGTGTTAGCAATATCAACATTCCTTATTTTATTTGGAACAGTCTTGATCTTTTTGTTTGAATATCATAATCCAGCAACGATGGGAAATCTGTCATTACCAGGTAAAGTCATGGCATCACTGTTTCAGGCAGTGACGACACGTACTGCGGGGTTTGAGACAGTTGCACAGGGAGCACTAACAGATGCCTCTTCTTTAGTTTCGATGTTTTTGATGATCATTGGAGGATCACCGGCTGGAACTGCGGGAGGTGTTAAGACAGTGACCTTTGCGATTCTTATATTCTGTGTGATCTCAGCAGCTAAGCAAGAAGAGTCGATCAGTCTGTTTAAACGAAGAGTGCCAGGTAATCTTTTGTCAAAAGCACTAGCGATCATTGTGATCAATTTAATGGTATTAATGACTTCTGTGTTATTACTCTTAGTATTTGACCATGGAAATTTTATGGAGTCTTGTTATGAGTGTGTTTCAGCACTCGGAACGGTTGGGCTTACAAAGGGATTAACACCGAATTTGACAATCGCAGGGAAAGTGATTATCATCATTACCATGTATCTTGGACGTGTAGGACCGATCTCTATGGCAATCGGTTTTTCACAGAAGAATAAGAAAAAGCAGGTCATGTATCCAGAACAGGATCTGATCTTATAGAAAGAATATTATTTCACAGCGGAGGAATAGAATGAAGAAATCAGTTGCAGTTTTGGGACTCGGAAAGTTTGGAAGCAGTGTTGCAAGAGCACTGACCAAAGGTGGAGCAGAAGTGTTGGCAGTAGATAAGAATGAAGATCTTGTCAGAGAGATTGCAGATGAAGTGACATGTACAGTTTGTGTGGACGTATCAGATAAAGAGATGATGAATAATATTGGACTGGAGGGAATGGATGCTGTTGTGATCGCAACGGCAGAACATCTTGATGCCAGTGTTATGGCTTTGATGATCGTAAAGGAAATCGGAGTTCCCTATGTCCTTGTAAAGGCAGATGGGACTTTAAAAGGAGAAATCTTAAAGAGAGTAGGAGCCGATGAAGTTGTCTATCCAGAAGAAGAGATGGGGGCAAGAATCGCCAACAATCTTCTTGGTGGAAGTATGACAGATTTATTTGATCTTTCAGCCGATACAAGTATTGTGAAAGTACCAGCCAGAAAAGAATGGATCAATAAATCATTAGCAGATATTAATTTTCGTGGAAAATATAATGTCAATGTTATTGCAATTGAAGGAAATGCAGGTGTTGACGGAGCACCAGATCCAACACAGCCAATCAATGAACAAGATAATCTTGTACTGATCGGTAAGAAACGTGATCTGGCAAGATTCAGAAAATAGATGGGAGGTGTATGAGAAATGATCACGACCATTCAGAATAAACAGATCAAGCAGATCATGAAATTAAAGAAGAATGCAAGAGAACGAAGAAAACAGCAGTTATTCCTTGTAGAAGGAATCCGTATGTTTACAGAGATTCCAGAACAATATTTATACAAAGTATATGCATCAGAAGATTTCTATAAGGAACATCAGGCTGTTTTTGAAGGAATGGAGGTTGAGCTTGTTTCAGATCAGGTAATGAAAGAAATTTCAGACACTATGACACCACAGGGAGTGTTAGCTTTAGTCCGAATGCTTGAATATTCACTTGAAGATCTGTTGCAGCAGGAAAATCCATTATTGCTGGTTCTTGAGAATCTGCAAGACCCAGGAAATCTTGGAACTATCCTTCGTACAGGAGAGGGAGCCGGAATCAATGGAATCATTATGAGTCGTGAAACAGTAGATATTTATAATCCGAAAGTAACACGTTCTACGATGGGATCGATCTTCAGAGTCCCATTTGTCTATGTAGATGATCTTTTTGAAGTGATAAAGATGATGAAAGACAGGAATATCACAACGTATGCAGCACATTTAAATGGCACAGACTATACGAGAGAATCGTATACATCAGGAACGGCATTTTTGATAGGCAATGAAGGAAATGGATTAACAGATGAACTGACAGACAATGCACAGAAGAAGATTAAGATTCCAATGTGCGGCAGGGTAGAATCATTAAATGCAGCTATGGCATCTGGACTCTTGGTTTATGAGGCAAGACGCCAGCGACAGGGGGTGGATTAGATGTATGCAGTTTATTGGCTGATCGCATCAGCCGTATTTTTACTTATTGAGATTCTGACACTGGGACTTACAAGTATCTGGTTTGCAGGTGGCGCAGTTGTTGCAGCAATTGCAGCATTATTTGGAGTACCATTTCTTGTACAGATGTTATTATTTATCGTTGTAACATGCTTATTGTTTGCTTTAACAAGACCAGTTGCAAAAAGATATTTAAATAATCGAGTGCAAAAGACCAATACAGATGCACTGATCGGGCAGACAGCACTTGTAAAAGAAACTATTAATAACATGGAAAGTAAAGGATATGTTCAGCTAAATGGGCAGGATTGGACAGCAAGAAGTGCTGAAGCTGGAGAAATTATTCCAGCAGGCTGCGAAGTTGTTGTCAAAGAGATTCAGGGTGTAAAACTGATTGTAGAAAGAGAGGTATAGGAATATGTCAATTATTTTATTTTTTATCGTTGTTGTATTACTTGTCATGATCATTACATCAACTGTACGCATCGTACCACAGGCACATGCCTATGTTGTGGAACGATTAGGAGCGTATCAGGGTACATGGTCTGTTGGACTTCATGTGAAAGTTCCATTTATCGATCGTGTTGCAAGGAAAGTAAATTTAAAAGAACAGGTAGTGGACTTCCCACCACAGCCAGTTATCACAAAAGATAACGTTACAATGCAGATCGATACCGTTGTATATTTTCAGATCACGGATCCAAAATTATACAGCTATGGTGTAGAAAATCCGATCATGGCGATTGAGAATCTGACAGCGACAACACTTCGAAATGTTATCGGTGATCTGGAATTAGACGAAACATTAACTTCCAGAGAGACAATTAATACTCAGATGAGAGCAACTCTTGATGTTGCAACAGATCCATGGGGAATCAAGGTAAACCGTGTGGAACTTAAGAACATCATTCCACCAGCAGCTATTCAAGATGCTATGGAGAAACAGATGAAGGCTGAACGTGAACGAAGAGAAGCAATCTTGATCGCAGAAGGTGAAAAGAAATCTGCAATCTTACGTGCAGAAGGACAGAAAGAATCTATGGTTCTTCAGGCAGAAGGTGATAAGGAAGCAGCAATCCTTCGTGCAGAAGCTAAGAAAGAAGCAACGATCCGTGAAGCCGAAGGTGAGGCAGAAGCAATCCGTGCGATCCAGAAAGCAAACGCACAGGGTATTGAATCGATCAAGGCAGCGAAAGCTGATGATGCAGTCATCCAGTTAAAGAGTCTAGAAGCATTTGCCAAAGCAGCTGATGGAAAAGCAACCAAGATCATTATTCCATCTGAGATTCAAGGAATGGCAGGTCTTGTAAAATCTATCACAGAAGTTGCAAAAGACGATGAAAAAAATATTACAGATCTGATCGAAGAACAGGCTCAGGAAAATGTAAAAGAACAGTAAATTTTAAGGATGCCTACGAGAATATAACAACTATTGGCAGGTATGCCGGAACACAAAAATGTGTTCCGGCTTTTGCAACGTTTGATACTGACAGGAGGTAAGAAAATGAAAACAATCGTTTGTTATGGAGATTCCAATACATACGGATATAATCCAGAAAATGGCTTTCGTTACGAATACGAAGAACGTTGGACAACCATTTTACAAAAGGAACTAAAAGATTCGGCGATCGTGATTCCAGAAGGATTAAATGGCAGAACAACAAGTTTTGAAGATGAGTTAAGACCTGGAAGAAATGGTGCAACATATTTAGATCCATGTTTACACAGCCACGGACCGATCGATCTGGTAGTTTTGATGCTTGGAACCAATGACCTAAAGATTCGTTTTCAGGCGACACCAACAGACATCGGAAAAGGAATTGACCGACTGATCAAGATGATCAAATCAATCACTCCGCAGAAGAGACAAGATGGGCAGTCAGCAAAGATTCTTTTAATGTCACCGCCACATCTTGGAGATAATCTTGTTGACATCCCAAGTGGAGAGGAAATGGGATTTGAAAGAGGAATCAGTTATTCAAAGAGACTGGCACCGATTTATGAAGACTGGGCCAAGTTTCATAATATCGAATTTCTGGATGCAGCAAAGTATGCAAACCCCTCTGAAATCGATGCCTGTCACCTGACAAGAGAAAGCCATAGAAAACTTGGCAAAATGGTTGCCAAAAAATGCAAGGAAATCCTTGAAATATAGCGGTTTCGGGTTGTTTTCAAAGATGCATTCCTATATAATAACAACTATATGATGCCTGCCGTGGGTTAAAGGGCAGAGACATCGACGATACAAGAAAATGGAGGAACAAAAGATGGACGCAAAGACAAGCTTAAAGGGAAGAAGTTTCTTAACATTAAAAGACTTTACACCAGAAGAAATTGGTTATTTTTTAGATTTAGCAGCAAAATTAAAAGCAGATAAGAAAAAAGGAATCACAGGAAACAGTTTAAAAGGAAAGAATATCGCTCTTTTATTTGAAAAACCAAGTACAAGAACAAGATGTTCATTTACGATCGGTTGTGTTGATGAAGGTGCTCACCCAGAATATCTTGGAAAAGATGATATTCAGTTAGGACATAAAGAATCTGTAGAAGATACAGCAAGAGTTCTTGGAAGAATGTTTGATGGAATCGAATTTAGGGGATTCTTACATGAGAATGTAGAGAAATTAGCGAAATACAGTGGAGTACCAGTATGGAATGGTTTAACAGACGATTACCATCCAACACAGATCTTAGCTGACTTCTTAACATTAAGAGAACAGTTCGGAGAGATCAAAGGATTAAACTTCGTATTTGCTGGAGATGGAAGAAATAACATGAGCAATTCTTTAATGATCGGATGCAGCAAGATGGGATTAAACTTCACATGCTTAGCACCAAAGAGCTTATGGCCAAAGGAAGAACTGGTAAAACAGTGTGAAGAATATGCAAAAGAATCAGGAGCTAAGATTCGTTTCACAGAAGACGTGAAAGAAGCCGTAGAAGGTGCAGACTGCATTTACACAGATGTATGGGCATCTATGGGTGAAGAAGATAAGGCAGCGGAAAGAATCGCTTTATTAAGACCATATCAGGTAAATAAAGAAATGTTAGAGATGACAGGAAAAGATTCAACGATTGTTATGCATTGTCTTCCAGCAGTCAAAGGACATGAGATCACAGAAGATGTCTTTGAACATTTTGCAGATGTGATCTTTGATGAAGCAGAAAACCGCATGCATACGATCAAAGCTGTGATGGTAGCAACTTTAGGAGAATATTAGGAGATAAAAATATTCAATGAAAAGCAAGATTCTGAAAGAATTAAAAAATGCAGACGATTATGTATCCGGGCAGCAGCTTTGCGAGCGGTTGGGAGTTTCAAGGACTGCGATCTGGAAGCATATTAAAGCATTAAGAGCAGAAGGATATGAGATCGATTCTGTGACTAATAAAGGTTATAAACTTGTGATGGAACCAGATCTCTTAACAAAAGAAGAAGTTTCATCCTGCCTACACACGAGATGGCTTGGAAAAGATCTTCACTGCTATGAGACAATGGATTCCACAAATCTCGAGATCCGTCGTCTGGCAGAAGCAGGTGCTAAGCATGGTACTGTTGCAATCACAGAAGAGCAGACGATGGGAAAAGGAAGAAGAGGACGAAGCTGGATGGCAGAAGCCGGAACAGGGATTGCAATGAGTTTTCTTTTAAAACCTCAGATCGAAGCACAGAATTCGTCAATGCTTACATTAGTGACAGCATTAGCAGTCAATAAAGCCATTTGTGAGATAACAGGAATCTGTGCAAAGATAAAATGGCCGAATGATATCATTGTGAATGGAAAGAAGATCTGTGGAATCTTAACAGAGATGAGCCTTCAGATGGATGAGATCAATTACATTGTGGTAGGACTTGGCATAAATGTAAATATCGATCATTTTCCAGAAGATTTAATTGATAAGGCAACTTCACTCCAGATCGAAGGAGGAAGAAAGATCAAGAGAGCTCCACTGGCAGCCAAAGTATTAGAATGTTTTGAAAAATATTATGAACGGTTTTTAAAGACAGAAGATTTAAGCCTGTTACAGGATGAATACAATAAACTTCTGGTACATACAGATCAGAAGATCAAGGTTGTGAGAGGTTCCAAAGAAGAGACATTTTTATCAAGAGGCATCAATCACCGTGGAGAACTACTGGTAGAGGATGAAGATGGAAAGGTATCAGAAGTTTCATCAGGAGAGGTATCAGTAAGAGGCATCTTGGGATATGTATAATATCTCAAGGCATATAGAATGATAGATAAGGAGAAATACAAAAATATGTATCAGGATAAAGTTACATTATGCGGTTCTAATGCATATGAGAAAAAATATTACCTGAATCCAGATTTTAACGGATTACCAGAACAGATCAAACAGGAACTGCAGATCGCATGTGTATTATTTACAGCAGAAGTCGGCGGAATCTTGACACTGGAATTCGATGAAGATGGAAAATTAAATTTTGTTACTCATGTGGAAGAGAACGATTTCTTCTATGATGAGATCGGAAGCGAACTGATGATCAAGAAACTAAGACAGGAAAAACAGGATTTCTGGGAGTCCTTGGAATTATATTATAGAATATTCCTTTTGGGGGAAGATGAGGTATAAATTATGTTATTAGCACTCGATGTTGGAAATACAAATGTAACGATCGGTGTATTCAAAAGAAAAGAAATTATAGAAGTATTTCGTATTACAACAAAGTTACCAAGAACATCCGATGAATTCGGAATTCTGATTTCAAATTTATTAAAAGAAAAAGGATTAGACGAACACGAAGTGAAAGCAGCGATCATTGGATCTGTTGTACCGAATATCATGCATTCACTGACAAGTGGGCTGATCAAATATTTTGATGTAAAACCAATTATTGTAGGACCAGGAATCAAGACAGGAATCAATCTTGGAAGATTTAATCCAAGAGAAGTTGGAGCAGACAGAATCGTGGATTTGGTTGCAGGATATGAGCTTTATGGTGGGCCAGCACTCGTTATTGATTATGGAACTGCAACAACATACGATATTGTCACAGAGAATGGCATATTCTTAGCAGGAGTGATTGCACCAGGAATCCGTACTTCAGCTAATGTATTATACAAAGATGCAGCACGTCTCCCAGAGATTGAGATCGTAAAGCCAAAGACAATCCTTGCAAATAGTACGATCGACAGTATGCAGGCAGGTCTGTATTATGGAGTTGTTGGTGAAACAAAATATATAGTACAGAAGATGAAAGAAGAGACAGGTTTTGATAACATGAAAGTTATCGCAACAGGAGGTCTTGGAAAGATGATCGCGCAGACAGTTGATGAAATCGACTACTACGATCCAACATTAACATTGAAGGGATTACAGATCATTTATGAGAAACAATAAATTAAAACCTTTAGTTATTGGAAATATTACAATCAAACATCCATTAGCACTGGCACCGATGGCAGGAGTTACAGATCTTCCATATCGTCTGTTATGTAAGGAACAGGGGGCTGGAATGATGTGCACTGAGATGGTAAGTGCTAAGGGATTATATTATGGAAACCGTAAATCTGAGCCATTGATGGCAACAGATCCAAAGGAGATTCCAGTAGCGATTCAGATTTTTGGTTCTGATCCAGATATCATGGGACAGATGGCAGCGAAAGTTAATGATGGACGATTCCAGATGATCGACATCAATATGGGTTGCCCAGTTCCAAAGATTGTAAATAACGGCGATGGATCAGCATTGATGAAGAATCCGAAATTAGCAGGAAAAGTGATCAAAGCAGTTGTTGATGCTGTTGATATTCCAGTTACAGTTAAGATTCGTAAGGGATTTAATGATGATCTGGTCAACGCACCAGAGATGGCACAGGTTGCACAGGAGAATGGAGCAGCAGCAATCGCAGTTCATGGAAGAACAAGAGAACAGTATTATTCAGGAACTGCAGACTGGTCCATTATCCGCAAGGTAAAAGAAGCTGTTGATATTCCTGTCATTGGAAATGGTGATATCACATGTGCCAAGGATGTATTAAGAATGCAGGAAGAAACAGGCTGTGATGGATTTATGATCGGAAGAAGAGCAAAAGGAAATCCATGGATTTTTAAAGAAATCTTACATTTCTTTGAGACAGGGGAAGAACTTCCAAGACCATCCTTAGAAGAAGTTGTAGCAATGATGTTAAGACACGGACAGATGATGATCGACTTTAAAGGAGAATACATTGGAGTCCGGGAGATGAGAAAACATGTTGCATGGTATACATTCGGTTTTCCGGGGGCAGCAAAACTTCGTGAGAAGGTAAATCATACAGAAACATACGAAGACTTAGAAGAATTACTGCAAACTTATCTCAAAGCTAATCCAGAAAGGGATTAGGAATTGACAAAAGAAACATAGGTAAGCTATAATTAATCAGTTAACATTTAGAACGAAAGGAATAGTGTTATGGCAGAGGCAAAGAAGAATATATTAACCCCAGATGGTTTAAAAGCATTAGAAGATGAATTACAGGAATTAAAAGTCGTAAGACGTAAAGAGATCGCACAGAAGATCAAAGAAGCAAGAGAACAGGGTGACTTATCAGAGAACGCAGAATATGATGCAGCCAAAGATGAACAGCGTGATATGGAAGCACGTATCGAAGAGATCGAACAGATCTTAAAGAACGCTGTTGTTATCGATGAGAAATTCGAAAAAGGTGTCATCAGCCTTGGATGTCATGTGTTATTAGAAGACATCTCTCTTGGAAAAGAAGTAACATACCATATCGTAGGTTCTACAGAAGCAGATATCCTTCAGAACAAGATTTCCAATGAAGCACCAATCGGTAGAGCTTTACTTGGAAAGAAGATCGGAGATGTCGTATCCGTAGAAGGAATCAATCAGGTAAACGATTTCAGAGTTATTGATGTACAGAGAAAGTAAGAGGAAGTAAGAAAAGTGGCACAGCAGAATAAAGATACAAACGAACTGATCAAAGTTAGAAGACAGAAACTGGCTGATTTACAGGCAGCTGGCAAGAATCCGTTCGAGATCATGAAATATGATGTAACACATCATTCAAAAGAAATCAAAGATAATTTTGAAGAATTAGAAGGAAAAGAAGTAGCAGTTGCAGGACGTTTAATGTTCAAACGTGTGATGGGTAAAGCATCTTTCTGTAACGTACAGGACCTTCAGGGTGGAATTCAGGCATATGTAGCAAGAGATGAGATCGGTGTAGAATCTTATCAGGATTTCAAGAAGATGGATATCGGAGATATCGTAGGTATCAAAGGTAAAGTCTTTGCTACAAAGACAGGAGAGAAATCTATCCATGCAGAAGAAGTGATTTTATTATCTAAGAGTTTAAAACCACTTCCAGAGAAATTCCACGGATTAACAGATACAGACACAAGATATCGTCAGAGATATGTTGATCTGATCATGAACGAAGAATCCAAAGAAGTATTCATCAAACGTTCTAAGATCATCAGCAAGATCCGTTCTTACTTAGATGGACAGGGATTCATGGAAGTTGAAACTCCAATGTTAGTATCAAACGCAGGTGGAGCAGCAGCAAGACCATTTGAAACTCACTACAACGCATTAAGTGAAGACGTGAAATTAAGAATTTCTCTTGAGTTATACTTAAAGAGACTGATCGTTGGTGGACTTGAGAAAGTTTACGAGATCGGACGTGTATTCCGTAACGAAGGTGTTGACACACGTCATAACCCAGAGTTTACATTAATGGAATTATATCAGGCATACACAGACTATCACGGAATGATGGATCTGACTGAGAACTTATACCGTTACCTTGCACAGGAAGTATGCGGTGGAACAAAGATTCAGTACAAAGATTTTGAGATCGACCTTGGTAAACCATTTGAGAGAATCACAATGGTAGACGCAGTTAAGAAATACTCTGGAGTAGACTTTAAAGAGATCAAGACTTTAGAGGAAGCAAGAGCAGCTGCCGAAGAACACCATGTAGAATATGAAGAACGCCACAAACGTGGAGATATCTTAAACTTATTCTTTGAAGAATTCGTAGAAGACAAACTGATCCAGCCAACATTCGTTATGGATCACCCAGTAGAAATCTCTCCATTAACAAAAAGAAAACCAGAAGATCCAGATTATGTAGAACGTTTCGAGTTCTTCATGAATGGATGGGAGATGGCAAATGCATACTCTGAGTTAAATGACCCAATCGATCAGAGAGAACGTTTCAAAGCTCAGGAAGAACTTCTCGCACAGGGTGATGAAGAAGCCAACACAACAGATGAAGACTTCTTAAATGCATTAGAGATTGGTATGCCTCCAACAGGTGGTATCGGATTCGGTATCGACAGAATGGTTATGTTATTAACAAACTCTACAGCGATCAGAGACGTCTTATTATTCCCGACAATGAAGTCCTTAGATGGTGTAAATAAGAAAAATGATGTAAATAATACAGCTTCTGAAGCACCTGAAAAAAATGTAAAAACTGAGTCTGAAAAGATTGATTTTTCTAAGGTAAAGGTAGAGCCTTTATTTGAGGAATTTGTTGATTTTGATACATTCAGCAAGTCAGATTTCCGTGCAGTAAAGGTTAAAGAGTGTGTTGCAGTACCGAAGTCAAAGAAACTGTTACAGTTTACTCTTGATGACGGAACAGGCACAGACAGAACCATTTTAAGCGGTATTCATAGCTTTTATGAGCCGGAAGAACTGGTTGGAAAGACTCTTATTGCTATCACAAATCTTCCACCGAGAGCTATGATGGGCATTGACTCTTGCGGTATGCTCCTCAGTGCTATTCATGAAGAAGAAGGCGAAGAAAAGCTTCATCTTCTGATGGTTGATAACCACATTCCGGCAGGTGCTAAGCTCTATTAAGATGATGTAAAGATGTACCGTTTTACAAAATAAACGGGACGTACTTCATTTGATAAAAAACTGAAAAAACAGCGATTTACATCAAACTTACATCAATTGATGCAGAAATCGGTGCAAGCAAGAAAAAATCGCATAATTAAAGCAATGAGTGGGCAATTCCAATCGGGATTGCCCATTTTCTAAAATGAATGGAAATACAAATCGGAATTTATTCAAGGAGGATATGGATGAAACTGTTTTTATGTTCGCACTTTTCAAGTGTAGGAAGTTTGATAAAAGAAGAAATTGATAACAAGAAAGTCGCATTTATTCCCACAGCTTCGCTACGTGAAGGCTATACCGGTTATGTCGGCTCGGCTCGAAAGCTATTCAATAAACTGGGAGCAGCCGTAACGGAAATTGATATTTCAACGGAGGCTTATTTAACGATACAGTCCGTTTTTGAAGATGCGGATGTGATATATTTTACTGGTGGAAATTCTTTCTTTCTTATGGACCAGCTCCGTAAAACGGGAACGGATGAGCTATTGAAGAAGGAATTGGCAAAGGGAAAACTGATGATTGGTGAATCGGCGGGTGCGATTATATGCGCTCCAACTATCCAATATATTGAACAAATGGATGAAAAACCGGAGGACTACTCACAAGAAGATGATGCAGGGCTTGATTTGATTGATTTCTATGTTCTTCCGCATTATCTTACAGCACCATTTAAGAAAGTTACCGAGAAAATAATGACTGAATTTTCGGATTTGAATCTATGCCCAATTAACAACCATCAGGGAATTGTAATTGATGGTGAAGGTTCAAAGATTATTTGCAAAGACTAATTTGAAAATTCGTGTTTGTCAACTTGCCCTTTGAGAGAGGAGAAATCCTTTTCTCAAAGGGCTTTTTCTATGCTGAATGTGAAGCAACTAAACTTTTTTGACTTTTTATATTTGGTATAGGATAATGATAGCAGAGTAATTTTAATAAAAAAGGTACGTGCTATTGTGTGTTTATTAGGAGGTGTTGGTGTGATACGGCAATATGACGAGTATGATATAGACGCACTGATGAAAATATGGTTAGACACGAATATTCAAGCACATAATTTTATATCGTCTGATTATTGGCGTTCAAATTATGATATGGTTAGAAAAATTCTTCCTTATGCAGAGATATATGTGTATCAAGATGACAATACAGAAGAAAAAGAATTTATAATGGTGTGGAATCGTCAAATTTAGTTTGTTGAACCCTTTAAGAGAAAAAAGCCTCATGATCATGAGGAAAAATGAAAGTGAAATACGTTAGCTGATAAAGTGTATAGGCTCAAAAGGGAAAGTGCCATTTTGGGACTTATTTTGTGATATTCCACAAAAAATGGGAATTATAAAGATTTTATTCTTTACTACGGAGGTGTATTGTAAAAAATTATTTTGCTATACTGACAATATCAACAGAAAAGATGAATCACTCACAACTGGATGAGTGTTAGAAGGAGAAAAAGATGTTAACAGTATTATTTACTATTTGTATGATTTGGTTTGTTGGAAAATTTTTTATATTTGGCTTAAAAGCATCCTGGGGAATCATGAAATTACTTTGTATGATTATTTTCTTTCCAGTGATATTGATCGGAATGGTAGTAGGCGGATTAATGTATATAGCTTTTCCGCTATTGATTATTGGTGGGATTATCGGACTTGTAACTTCACATTCTTAAAGAGGCAGGGAGGTGTTTTTAATGGGATATGATATTGAAAAGGAAAAAAGAGAAGCAATTGAAGCCGGACGCAGAGCCTTAAATAGTCTTAGTGCAGCAAAAGAGAATCTGAACAGTGCAAAAAACTGGGGTCTGGTAGATATGTTTGGCGGAGGATTTTTCAGTACGATGCTGAAACATTCTAAAATGGATCATGCAAAGCAGAATATGGATCAGGCAAAGTATGATCTCCGTAATTTCAGCAGGGAATTAAATGATGTAAATATGGCATGTGATCTACATATCAATACCGGAGATTTTCTTTCATTTGCAGATTATTTTTTCGATGGATTTGTTGTGGACTGGATGGTCCAGGATCGAATCAACACTGCAAAAAGACAGGTAGAAGAAGCTATTCGAAGAACAGAAAGTATCGTCAATCAATTACAACGTATGTAAAGACAACGGCAATGAATCAGAAATGATTCATTGCCGTTCGTGAGTTATGGATCATTTTAATTTTTCTTTTTCGGCATTTAGAAGTTCAAGATTGAGACCCTGTTCACTGGCTGTCTTATCTACCCAAAGATTTAGAGAGTCTATGGCTAAAGAAATTGCATCCAGTTTTTTACTGATAAAAGCAAAATCCTTCATCTCATCATCACTGATCTTGCCGTCACGAGCGATTTGGATCAGCCGACCGGTAAGAGGGTTGATTTCATTTAGACCGGCAATGGTTTCTAGGATGATATTTGACAAGTCAGTTACTTCTATTTCTGGAACATAGCGGTGGCCTATTTCACATTTGTGTGAGCAGTAATAATTGCAGAGATCCGGTCTCTTATAAGCATCAGCCATTTGAATGATATCGTAAGGTGTAGGCTCCTGTGTTTCGTATTCGAATTTTTCGATTTTAGAATCTGAGACAGCCTTCATTTTATCACTTGCTTCTGCCCTTGTAAGCCCTGCGGCTTCCCGGCAAAGCTGGTAAATTGTTTTGTTTTCTCTGGTAGATTGTTTACCCATGAGAATTTCCTCCCTCTATATCGCAAGACATGAGGATTATCAGGTGTTAAGTCCACATGTTGTGCGTGTGTTTTCTCTATGGATTTTATTATACTGGAAGCATCAAGAAACAACAAGAAAATCTATCAATCGCCTAATGGATGCTTTAGAAGAGTTGAAACAGGCTAAAAGATATGAACAGTTGAAGATTAAATCATAAAATTCAAAGAAATGGAGGAGTTGATAATGAAAGGAATATTCGGAGAGTTAATCCTACGAAAGAAGAAAATTAAATAAAGAACATTAGAAAAACTCCTGTGGATTTGCCCAGGAGTTTTTCTATTTCATATATTTCATATAAAATCACAAAAATATAGCAAAGACTGTTTACTTTATGCCAACATATTATTCATCAGTGCCTTAATATCCTCTTCCGGGGTAGTAATAGGTCCAATGCCATAATTTTCTACCAGAAAGTTCAGAATGTTAGGTGATAAGAACGCTGGAAGAGAAGGACCAAGACGGATGTTTTTGATACCCAGATGCAAAAGTGTTAACAGGATGCAGACGGCTTTTTGTTCATACCAGGAAAGAACGAAGGAAAGCGGAAGCTCATTAACAGAGCATTCAAATGCATCCGCAAGTGCGACAGCAACCTGGATCGCACCATAAGCATCGTTGCACTGGCCAATATCCATCAGTCGTGGCAGGCCACTGATTTCTCCCAGATCGATATCATTGAAACGGAATTTCCCACATGCAAGAGTGAGGATCACACTGTCAGAAGGTGCCTGTTTTACAAATTCTGTATAATAATTTCGACCTGGCTTAGCACCATCACAGCCGGCAACCAGGAAGAAATGGCTGATATCGCCTGATTTTACAGCTTTTATTACAGTATCTGCATGGGACAGGATGGCTGCATGACCAAAACCAGTTGTTACTTTCGTACCACCGTTGATACCTGTGAGGATTTGATCTTCTTTGTAACCACCCAGTTCCAGTGCTTTTTCAATAACTGGTGTAAAATCTTTTTTCTCATCGATATGAACAGTGCCTGGGAAAGCAACCATTTCTGTTGTAAACACTCTGTCAGCATAGCTGCTTTTTGGAGGCATCAGGCAGTTGGTAGTGTAAAGGATCGGAGCGGGAAGATGATCAAACTCTTTCTGTTGATTCTGCCATGCGGTTCCGAAATTTCCTTTTAGATGAGGAAATTTCTTTAAGAATGGATAGGCATGGGCTGGGAGCATTTCACCATGAGTATAGATGTTGATTCCTTTTCCGCTTGTCTGTTCAAGTAAAAGCTGCAGATCCTTCAGATCATGACCAGTTACTACAATAAATGGCCCTTTTTCTACGGTAAGTGTAACTTCTGTCGGTTCTGGTGTTCCATAGGTTTCAGTATTTGCCTTGTCAAGAAGTGCCATGCACTTCAAATTGATCTCTCCTACTTTGAGAACTGTAGAAAGAAGTGCTTCGGAGCTCTCTTCATAACCAATCTTAAATAGTGCTTCGCAGAAGAACAGATTCACTTCATCATCTTCATAATTCAGAACATTTGCATGATAGGCATATGCAGCCATTCCGCGAATGCCAAAGAGAATAAGGGACTTCAGAGATCGAATATCTTCGTCTGCATTCCATAGTTGCTGCATATTGTATTCGTCTGTTTTACCACACGGAGACTGACATTTGCTGCAATCAGGAGCCAGTCTTTCTTTCTCTGCTCTGACTTTTTGTATCATATTTTCAATTGAAGCATTATCAAAATTGACATTTGTAACTGTAGTAAACAGTCCTTCAATTATGACTTGACTAGTTTTTTTAGAAACATTTGTTGTGCTGTCAACAGCTCTTGCCAGACCGATCAACGCACCTGTCAGTTCATCCTGTAATTTTGCTGTATCTGCCGTTTTTCCACAGACACCAGAATTTCCTGTACATCCACTGCATCCGATCGTCTGTTCACACTGAAAACAAAACATATTCTTATCCATTACTATATTCTCCTTTTATTCTAAGATCTTTTTTATCATTTCCATCCTCTGTCAATAGTATACAACTTGGGTTTCTGTAAAAAATATAGTATAATAATTGCAACATGTATGTTTGATTTCCAACAGGAGGGATCATTTTGAAAAAATATTTGCCTATTTTAAAAAACAGTCCTTTTTTTAAAGGCCTTACGGATAATGAGATACTATCGATATTACATTGCGTAAATGCAACGACAATTTACAGAAAACGGGCTTCTTATATTTTCAGAGCTGGAGACTCTACCGAAGTTATGGGACTTGTGGTGTCGGGTTGCGTTCTTGTTATGCAGGAAGATCTGTGGGGACACCGAAATATTCTGTCAAAATGCTATGCCGGTGATTTTTTTGGCGAGCCATATGCAGCAAGTCCGGGAGCTGTTTTGAATGTCAGCGTGGCAGCAGATGAGGATTGTGAAATCATTTTTTTAAATGTTCAGAGACTTTTGGCTTCCTGTCCAACTGCATGCGAACATCATCAGAAGTTGATCCGTAACCTGGTCAGTGTCTTGGCCAATAAGATATTGATCCTAAACGACAAGATCACACATGTTGGTAAGCGAACGACCAGAGATAAACTGTTGTCTTATTTGTCAGCAGAATCTATCAGACAGTCATCGTTGTCTTTTGACATTCCTTTTGATCGACAGCAATTGGCAGATTATCTTTGTATTGATCGTGCAGCAATGTCTACGGAGATATCAAAATTACAAAAAGATGGTTTTATAAAAACGAATCGAAAGCATTTTGAGTTGATCGTTAGTGTTTTTAGATAACAAAAAGAAACTTATGGAGGAATATGATAATGTCAAAAGATGAATATTTGATCACAGATGCGCCCCTTAAAGCGCTGACTGTTTTTGCAATGCCCATGATCCTCGGCAGCTTCTTTCAACAAGTGTATAATATGGCTGATTCGATCATAGTCGGTCAGTTTGTAGGCTCTTCTGCACTTGCAGCTGTTGGTGCCTGTGCTGCCCTTACGAATGTCTTCATTTGTGTAGCATTGGGTGCTGGTGTAGGTGCGGGTGTGCTTGTCAGCCGCTATTTTGGAGCCAGAGATTATGGCAAAATGAAAACGATCGTGTCAACATCATTGATCAGTTTTCTGGTCTTAAGTATATTTTTGGGTGTCTTTGGTTTTTGTTTTTCTCATTTGATGATGAGTGTATTACAAACACCTGCTGATATACTGAATGAAGCGGTATTGTATCTAAGAGTTTATTTTGTGGGATTTCCATTTTTGTTTATGTATAATATTCTTTCAACAATGTTTACTTCGATCGGTGAATCGAAAATACCGTTGGCTCTTTTAATATTCTCATCGATGTTAAATATATTGATGGATCTTTGGATGGTAGCTGGACTTGGACTCGGTGTGTTCGGTGCAGCCCTCGCAACTCTCATTGCACAGGGGATTTCCGCAGTGTTGTCACTTTTGATCTTCTTGTGCCGGATGCGTCGATATGAAAGTCGCTTTGACTGGTTTGACAGACAGGAGTTACATTCTATGCTTCAAATTGCTGTACCGTCAGTTCTTCAGCAGTCCACAGTGTCAATTGGCATGATGATCGTACAGGCAGTCGTGAATCCATTCGGTACACAGGCACTTGCAGGATATTCAGCAACGATGAGAGTAGAAAATGTTTTTTCATTGATATTTGTATCCATTGGTAATGCAGTTTCGCCGTATGTTTCTCAGAATCTTGGTGCAAAGAAGATCGAACGTATCAAAAAGGGATACCATGCTGCATTGGTGTTAGATATATGTTTCGCAATCCTTGCTTTCATGATCATCGAATCCTTGCATACCCAGATTTCTTCACTGTTCCTAGGGAAAGATGGAACTGCTTTAGCATATCAGGTGTCTGGAAATTATATGAGATGGCTCGGTTATTTCTTCACCTTCATGGGAATTAAGATGGCAACAGATGGAGTCCTTCGCGGTCTTGGAATCATGCGGCCATTTCTTGTTGCTAATATGGTAAATCTTGCGATCCGCTTGTCAGTTGCTTTGATTTTTGCACCGCGTTTTGGTATTGCATTTGTCTGGCTCGCTGTACCAGCTGGCTGGTTTGCCAACTTTCTGATCTCCTATGGGGCACTCAGAAAATCATGGCCAAGTGATAATTGTAATTGCGTAATCAATACGAATGAGTTATTATAATAACAGATAGGTTTTTAAACCAGCAGCGAAAGCTTCTGAAGCCATACGAAGAAGGTTCAACGGACCTTTCTGCCGACAGACGGCAGGAAAACGGGATATTCATCATTTATCAGAATTCTGAAAATCGCGATTATATCATAAGATACAAAAACGACGCAGACAGTAAAATCGCATACTTTTAAAATGAATGGGCAGTCCCTCAGGCAGGGACTGTCTATTTTTCTGTTGAATTAAAGTAGCTGCAATAAAAATTGTAACTATTGATCCAGATTATTATACGAGAATATCGTACAAGGAGAGAATTTATGTTAGGAATCATCATTGACAGCATCAGTACTTTTATGTACAGTAAATTGCTAGTAATACTGTTGATCGGAGCGGGAATCTATTTTACGATCCGTACAAAACTGCCACAGATGAGATTATTTAAAGATGCCTGCAAAGCCGTTGTAGAAAAGCCAGAAGATGAAAATGGAGTATCATCATTTCAGGCATTAATGGTATCGACTGCATCTCGAGTTGGAACCGGAAATATTATTGGAGTCTCATCTGCTATCTGTATTGGAGGATTTGGTTCTGTATTCTGGATGTGGGTGATCGCAATCATTGGAAGTGCATCCGCACTGATCGAAAGTACGTTAGCACAGATTTATAAGAAAAAAGGAAAAGACGGAGAATGCTACGGAGGACCTGCGTATTACATTGAAGCAGCACTTCACTGCAGACCATTAGCCATTGTATTTTGTATCTCCATGATCGCAACTTATGCATTTGGGTTTAACATGCTTGCATCCTATAACCTACAATCTACATTTTCAGGATTCTCATTCTATGATACAAAATGGACTCCATGGATCATCGGAGGAATTCTTGCATTAATTACAGGATGGTGCCTCTTAGGCGGAGGATCAAGAATCGTAAAAGTAACATCCACATTAGTTCCAGCCATGGGAGTTGCATATATCCTGATCGCAGTCATCGTTATGATCATCAATCACGCATATCTGCCAGTTGTATTTTCAAAGATCATCAGTGAAGCATTTGACTTTCAGGCAATCTTTGGAGCATTTGCAGGTTCCGCAATGATGCAGGGAATCAGACGAGGACTTTATTCCAATGAAGCAGGAATTGGATCAGCACCAAACGCCTCCGCATCTGCACAGGTAAGCCATCCGATCAAACAGGGATTAGTACAGATGTTATCTGTATTTATTGATACACTGCTATTATGTACAGCAACAGCTATGATGTGTTTATCATCAGGAATCGCACCAGCCCAAGAACTGCAGGGAGCACCATGGGTACAGGCAGCACTCCATGAATCCTTAGGAAACTTCGGACCGCTCTTTATCACAGTAGCGATGGTGTTATTTGCATTTACAACACTACTTGGAAATTGCTTTTATTGTGATAACTTATTAAATTATATTCATAAAGGACAACCATCAAAGGGATTTATGAAAGGATTCCGTATTGTGTCATCATTGGTTGTATTTATCGGTGCTGGAATGGAAGTTTCTATGCTTTGGAATATTTCGGATGTGTTGATGGGAGTAATGGCACTGATCAATATTCCGGTAATCTTGATCTTGTCGAATACGGCACTTAAGGCACTTGCCGATTATGAGAAGCAGAAGAAAAACGGAGGGAATCCGGTATTTAGGGCTCGGGATATTGGGCTTGAATATGAGACGGATTACTGGGGATAAATTTTAGAAAGGATTTTATGGAAGGTTTAGGATGTTAGAGAGTTTTCTATTGTGTTGTGATTGTAGTCCTATGACAAAAACCTGCCAAGGTTAGGGAAGCTTTCACCTCTATAGTGGGAGAGAATGTCACTTCTATTAAAAGGAAGTGCATTTCTCATTTACAATTCATTATAATAGAACTATAATGAATCGGCAATAGAAAGCCGAAGGCGAAAGCTTAACTGGAAGAAAGAAGGAAGAAGAAATGTTAACAATACTATTTTTAATCTTTTTATTTGGAATTTTTGGAAAATTATTTTTCTTTGGAATACGAGCAGCATGGGGGATTTCAAAATTTATTTTAATGTTAGTATTTTTCCCAGTTATCTTAATTGGAATGTTAGTTATTGGACTCGTGAAAATTGCATTTCCATTACTGATCATCTTTGGAGTAGTCGCAATGTTTGGTATGGATCGCTAAAATCAAAATAAGAGGTTTTGAAAGGATGAGGTATTTTTATAGGACACCTCATCCTTTATTCTATAGAAAGAGAAAAACATAAATGAAATGGTAGCAAACGCTCCAACATTTTCGGTAGCCTTTAAACAATTTACAGATTGGTGTTTGAAAATCAAAGATGATGTGATGATCTATGCATGGAGCAATACCGATCATAGTCAGGTCATGAAGGAAATTCAGTTGAAACAATATAAGCTTTCAGAAGAAGAACATAAGCTGATGGAACATGGATGGACAGATTTTCAAAATGAATTTGATATCCATCTAGGATTTGAACGCCAGATTTCATTGAAACTTGCATTGGATATGGCAGGAATCGACTTTAACGGAAGACAGCATGATGCTCTTGATGATGCAAGAAATACAGCAAAACTTTTGCGTGTTTTTAAAGATGAAGAACTGTTTGATCAGACACTTCGTAAGATCGAAGAGGTTATGAAACCATCATCACTTGAAAATACACTGGGGAATTTGATTGATCTGTCTATGTTTATGACTACATAAAGGTATAAAGAAAAGTGCTGGTGTTTTTATGCCCCACCATATGTTATAAACTATAACCATCAAAGAGATAAAGTATAAAAAAGGAGAGTTTTATATGGCAAAGACATACTTCACATTAACAGGAACAAAACATTATTAGGGTACAGATTTTTTAGAGAAAGGGATGAAGATAACACTTGAAAAGGAACCTGATAACGAATATGACAAAGAAGCGATCCAGGTAAAGATGAAGGGAATGGGGAAGATCGGATATGTGGCGAACAGTCCATATACGATCATCGGAGACAGTATGAGTGCAGGAAGGATTTATGACAGAATTGATGATAAAGCGAAAGCTAAGGTTGTAATGGTAACAGAAGAAAAGATTCTGGAAGCATTAAGACAGATTGAGGAATAAAAGAATGGCATGGTAGCAACAAGAGAAATAGGATGTGTGCTATAATTATATTATCTTAAAATGAACGATAACAAGGAGAATAGCTGTCATGCCAAAAGGAAAGAATCAAAAGTTTAAATTATACCGCCTAGCACAGATTATGTCAGAACAAACAGACGAAGATCATTATATTACAATGCCAGAGATCATGTCAGCATTAGAAGAATATGAGATTACAGCTGACCGTAAGAGTATATATGCAGATTTAAAAGATCTGGAGAAACTAGGAATTGAGATAGAAGGGGAACGAATTGGAAGCGGATATCATTATCATGTGATCGGAAGAGACAGTTTTATGAAAGACTGTTTCTTTTTTGTATTAGAAAGCACATATCGACAAATATTTTTTAACTTCTGTCATATGATAAGCAACAGGAGGAAAAAGTATGGATATTTTAAAGAAAATACGTCCGGAAGAACAGGATTTTCTTGAGGATTTTCAGGAAATGGTTGTTTATCATATAAAACAGATGCAACAGTGTTTACTTACAGCAGGAAAATTGTTTTGTGAGGAGGAAGAAGAAAAAAAAGAAACAAAAAGATGTGGGAGGAATGTACTTGAAAGTGTGATCCTCAAAGAGTGCGTTGGCTGCCGGGAGTATCAGAATTGTAAATTTACAATTGCAGATAAGGACAAACTTGGAAATATTATAGAAAAGCAGGGCGGTTTAAGTTATGCAGATCTTAAACAATGTCATCCGTGCAAGAATGGGCAGGATTTTATTGAAGAGGCTAATCAGATTTATGAAAGAGAACTTTTTATAAGAGGAATGAGACATCATATGGTACAGATGCGGAAGATCATTGGAAATCAATATATGAAAGCCGGGCAAGTTCTAGGTGATTTTTTTGATGGGAAAATGTCTTATATACATAAAGATGATCAGCTATGTAGTAAGATCAAAAAAGAATTTGAAAAGTATAATTTAAAAATATGGGATGTTTGTTTTTATGAAAATCCGCAAAAAGGAAGACAAATTTATCTGTATCTGAAGAAGAAAAGAGGAAGTGAAATCAGCACGAGGCAGGCAGCAGCATTATTAAGCAGAATATTAAAGAAAAAAATGATGCCGCTTCCACAACAGAAAAAGCTTGTAAAAAATGGATATGAAATGTATGGTTTTACGCCAGAAGAAAAATTTTACGTGATCAGTGGCATACGTACAGCTGCTTATAAGGATGAAGAGAAGAATGGGGATTGTTTTTCAATAGGAAAAATCAGAGAAGGAAGATACGTGGCAATGATCTCGGATGGAATGGGGACTGGAAATGAGGCGAATAAAGAAAGCAAGAAAATGATAGAAGTAATGGAAGATATGCTTGGTGCAGGAATAGAGGAAGAAGTGTGTATACAACTTTTGGATTCAATCATAGCATTTGAGACAGAAAAAGAAAAATATGCAACGCTGGATTTTTTTCAGCTTGATCTGTTTGCAGGAATAGGATCTTTTTTTAAGATTGGAGCATGTCCATGTTTGTTAAAAAGAAAAGATAAAGTGGAGATTTTGGTAGGGGAAAGAACTGTTGTAGGAATGGATCTGTTTCAAAGTAGGATTCCTTTTTGCCGCAAAAAAATGGAAAGTGAGGATCTTCTTGTAATGTTTAGTGATGGAGTATTAGACTGTATGCCACAAAATAACATTGAGACATTAGCATCGTTTCTTGAAGAAATGGATGTGGTGCGGCCACAGGCAGTCGCAGATCGATTGTTTGACAGGATTACGAATATGGAAGAATATAAAAAGAAAGATGATATCACAATCTTGGTGCTTGGAATATGGGATAGGTATTGAACAAAAAAACAAAGAATGATAAAGTAGAATTTATGGACAAAGTAAAGAAATTTATCAAAGAGAAAAAATTAATAAATTCTGGAGAACATATAATAGTAGGAGTTTCAGGAGGAGCTGATTCTGTCTGCTTATTAAGAATCTTATATTCTATGAAAGATAAACTGAATTTAAAGATCACGGCTGTCCACATCAATCACATGATCCGCGATGAAGCTGTGGATGATGAGAAATTTGTAGAAGATTTATGTGGAAAGCTTTCAATCCCATGTATTTCATTTAAGATTGATGTAAAAATGATCGCACAGCGTGAGAAGAAAACTTTGGAAGAAGCAGGAAGAAAAGCGAGATATGATGTATTCTACAAGATAATGAAAAAATACCACGCTGATAAGATTGCAGTAGCTCATCATCAGAATGATCAGGCGGAGACATTTTTATATCGCTGCGCAAGAGGTACTGGAGTTTATGGAGCAGGTGCAATGAAAGAGAAAGATGGAGTGTTGATTCGCCCTCTATTGTGTGTAAAAAAACAAGAAATCGTAGAATATTTACAACAGATAGGACAAACATGGGTGGAAGATGCAAGCAATCAGGATGATGCATTTGCAAGAAATCAGATCCGTAACCAGATCATTCCCTGCCTTGAAAGTGTAAATGAACAGGCGGTAGAGCATATTGGATGGTTATGTGAGGATATTCAGGAAGTAAGTTCTTATCTTAGTATTCAGATCGAGATGGCATTTTCAAGGTGTATAAGTGGAATGGAAAATGGATTTAAGATTTGTTGTAATGAACTTGGTAAGGAAAATCCATGGATACAAAAGCAGGTTCTTAAGAAAGTGTTGGAGAAGACTGCGGGAAAGAAAAAAGATCTTGAACGTAGACATATAGAAGATCTGATGAGACTTTTGCATAATGAAACGGGAAAGAAGATATCATTGCCCTATAAGATGAAAGCTGAGAAAAGCTATCAGTATATTCTGGTACAAAAAGATGAGCTGTCAGATAAACAAGAAATAGAAGGAAAACTTTATTGCGAAGAGGTTACAGATTTAACAAATATCGTGGAAAATGATTGTATCAAAATCATTGATTATGATAGAATAGAAACAGATGTACAACTACGTTGCCGAAAGCCCGGAGATTTTTTTACATTTGGTGCAGAATATAAGCGAAAATCTCTAAGCAGGTATTTTATAGATGAGAAGATTCCAAGGCAGTTGCGGAATGAGATACCTTTAGTTGCAGATGGCAGCCATATTGTATGGATCGTTGGACGAAGAGTCAGCGAATATTATAAAATTACAAGATCAACCAAGCGTTATTTAAAGCTTGAGTTCAAAAGAGAAGGAGATGATTCCAATGGAGAATATCAGAGTAATGATTTCAGAGGAAGATGTAAACAAGAGAATTGCTGAGATGGGAGCACAGATCAGCAAGGATTATGCAGGAAAAGAAGTACATTTGATCGCAATTTTAAAAGGTAGTGTATTTTTTGCATGTGAATTAGCAAAGAGAATTACAGTGCCTGTGACGATTGATTTTATGTCAGTATCAAGTTATGGAAATTCCAGAGAATCTTCAGGAATCGTTAAGATCGCAAAAGACTTAGATGAGCCGATTTTAGATAAAGAAGTATTAGTGGTAGAGGATATCATTGACTCAGGAAAGACATTAAATCATTTAAAACCTATGCTTGAGAGCAGAAATCCTGCTTCACTTCATTTATGTACATTATTGAGTAAGCCAGATAGAAGAGAAGTTGAAGTACCAGTGAAATATATAGGATTCGAGGTACCAGATGAATTTGTTGTCGGATATGGACTAGATTATGCACAGAAATATCGTAACCTTCCTTATATTGGAGTAGTAGAGGAAGAGTAGAGAGGAGACTAAACGTTGAACCCGAAGAGAAGTAACAGTGGATTTTTTGTGATTCTGTTGATACTGGTTATGGCAGCATATTATTTTATCAGTGTATTCCAGCCGGGATCAGGGGATTACTCTTATCAGCAGTTGATGAGGGATGTGAAAGCAAACCATGTCACTGCAATAACTATTAAACAGAACAAGGAAGTACCAACAGGTACAGTTACAGCAGAGTTGGGCAAAGATAACTATAAGAGTTGTGAGGTTACAGATGTCAATGAAACGATCAAAGATATTAAGGCATCCAATAAATCTCTTGGTAATAAGATCGAGATCAAAGGCATTGATCACAGCGGAGATATGATTTCTAATCTGATCGGTGTTGTACTGCCAATCGGCGTTGTCATATTTTTTATGGTAATTATGATGCGTCAAAATGGTGGCGGCGGAGGCAAGATGATGGACTTTGGAAAGAGTCGTGCAAAGCTTGCAAATCCGAATGCGAAGAAAGTAACATTTAATGATGTTGCTGGACTTACAGAAGAGAAAGAAGAGTTAGAAGAAGTTGTAGAATTCTTAAAGAATCCAGGGCGTTTTATAAAGATTGGAGCAAGAATACCAAAAGGTGTTTTACTTGTAGGACCTCCGGGAACTGGTAAGACATTACTTGCTAAAGCAGTAGCTGGAGAAGCCAATGTTCCATTTTTCAGTATTTCAGGATCTGATTTCGTAGAGATGTTTGTCGGTGTTGGTGCAGCCCGTGTACGTGATTTATTTGCAGAAGCAAAGAAACACTCACCATGTATCGTATTTATCGATGAGATCGATGCAGTTGCAAGACGAAGAGGATCAGGACTTGGTGGTGGTCATGACGAACGTGAACAGACATTAAACCAGATGTTAGTTGAGATGGATGGTTTTGGAGTGAATGAAGGAATCATTATGATCGCTGCAACAAACCGTGTAGATATTCTTGACCCAGCAATCTTAAGACCAGGACGATTTGATCGTAAGGTTGGTGTTGGAAGACCAGATGTTAAGGGACGTGAAGAGATTCTTAAGATTCATTGCCGCGAAAAACCATTAGGAGATGATGTGGATCTTCATGAGATCGCAAGAACAACTGCAGGATTTGTTGGTGCAGATCTTGAGAATCTTATGAATGAAGCAGCCATTCAGGCAGCAAGAGATGACAGAGCATATATCATCAAGGAAGATATTGATAAATCATTTATTAAAGTCGGTATTGGAACAGAGAAGAAGAGCCGTGTCGTACCAGAGAGTGAGAGAAGGATCACAGCATATCATGAATCTGGACATGCGATTCTTTTCCATCTGTTACCAGATGTAGGCCCAGTATATACAGTATCTATCATTCCAACAGGAACAGGGGCAGCAGGATATACAATGCCGCTTCCAGAGAATGATAATGTATTCATGACAAAAGGAAAGCTGATCCAGGATATTATGGTAAGTCTTGGAGGACGAATTGCCGAAGAACTGATTCTGGATGATATCACAACCGGTGCATCTCAGGATATCAAACAGGTAACACAGTATGCCAGAGCAATGGTAACGAAGTTTGGTATGTCAGATGAACTTGGACTGATCAACTATGACAGTGGTGAAGGAGATGAAGTCTTCTTAGGTAAAGAAATCGGACAGCAGCGCCCATATGGTGAAGACACACAGACACTGATCGATCAGGAAGTGAAGAAGATCGTCAATAAATGCTATCAGGATGCGAAAGCAATGATCGAAGAACACATGGATGTACTCCATAAATGTGCAGCATTATTGTTAGAAAAAGAGCGTATCAACCGTGTAGAATTCGAAGCGTTATTTGATGCAGAAAATGCAACAGAAACCGAAGCATAAAAAATTTAAAAAAAATAAAAAAAGTACTTGCAATTTACCTGGCAATGCCGTATAATCTTTAATTGTCAGGTAAATGCTTGGTGGGATTCCCGAGTGGCCAAAGGGGGCAGACTGTAAATCTGTTGGCACCGCCTTCGAAGGTTCGAATCCTTCTCCCACCACTGAGCCGCAGTGGCGGAACTGGCAGACGCGCAGGACTTAAAATCCTGTTCGAGTTAAATCGAGTACCGGTTCGATTCCGGTCTGCGGCATAAAAGGACTTCAATTAATTGAAGTCCTTTTTTTCTTTTTAAGAAAAAGATTTATTATTTAATGGTTGACATACATATTCCTGTATGATAATATAAGAAAATGTCTTAATGTGGGTTTGTCTGCCCACACTATGTAAAAAATTAAGAGTAAAATTGTAAGAAAAATATAGTAAGATAGAGGGTTTCTTACAGTTGATGTAGTATATAAACCAGGTTTAGATCAAGAGGTGAAAAACGTCCATGGAAAAGAACAGAATACAGCCAATAAAATCAGGTACAGGGATGCGAATCAGCTATGCCAGACAGGATGACGTCCTTGAAGTACCAAATCTGATCGAAATTCAAAAGGATTCCTATGATTGGTTCTTAAGAGAAGGATTAGCAGAGGTATTCGAAGATATCTCCCCAATCGAAGATTACAGCGATCAGTTAAGCTTGGAATTTGTTGACTATCAATTATGTAAAGATGACGTCAAATATTCAATTGAAGAATGTAAAGAAAGAGATGCAACATACGCTGCACCTTTAAAAGTGAAAGTAAGACTTCATAATAAAGAGACTGATGAAATCAAGCAGCATGAGATTTTTATGGGCGATCTTCCTTTAATGACAGCAACAGGAACATTTATCATCAACGGAGCTGAACGTGTTATCGTCAGCCAGTTAGTACGTTCCCCTGGAATTTATTATGGAATTGCTCATGACAAGATCGGTAAAGAGTTATACTCTTCCACAGTTATTCCAAACCGTGGTGCTTGGCTTGAATATGAAACAGATTCAAATGATGTATTTAACGTACGTGTAGACCGTACAAGAAAGGTACCTATCACAGTACTGATCCGTGCATTAGGTATCGGAACAAATGCTGAGATCAAAGAATTATTTGGTGAAGAACCAAAGATTCTTGCAAGTATCGAAAAAGATCCATCTGATAACTATGAAGATGGTCTGCTAGAATTATATAAGAAGATCCGTCCAGGAGAACCATTATCTGTAGATAGTGCAGAAAGCCTGATCAACAGTATGTTCTTCGATCCAAGAAGATATGATCTTGCGAAAGTAGGACGTTACAAATTTAATAAGAAATTAGCATTAAGAAATCGTATCAGCGGATTTATCTTAGCAGAAGATGTCTTAGATCCAACAACTGGAGAAGTTTTAGCGGAAGCTGGAACGAATGTAGACATGAAACTTGCAGATAAGATTCAGAATGCAGCAGTAGCAAGTGTTATGATCCAGACAGAAGAAGGTGCTACAAAAGTACTTTCTAACATGGAAGTAAATCTTGCTGAATATGTAGATTTCAACCCAGAAGAGATCGGAGTTCATGAAGATGTATTCTATCCTGTATTAGAGAAGATCTTAGAGGAAGGATATGAAGGAGAAGAATTAAAAGAAGCTCTGAAGAAGAACATTCATGAATTAATTCCAAAACATATCACAAAAGAAGATATTTTAGCATCTATCAACTACAATATCCATTTAGAGTATGGAATTGGACATGATGATGATATCGACCACTTAGGTAATCGTCGTATCCGTGCCGTTGGTGAACTGCTTCAGAACCAGTATCGTATTGGTCTTTCAAGATTAGAGAGAGTTGTTCGTGAAAGAATGACAACTCAGGATATTGAATCTATTTCACCACAGTCACTGATCAATATCAAACCAGTAACAGCTGCAGTGAAAGAATTCTTCGGAAGTTCTCAGTTATCTCAGTTCATGGATCACAACAACCCATTATCTGAGTTAACACATAAGAGACGTTTATCTGCATTAGGACCAGGTGGTCTGTCTCGTGATCGTGCCGGATTCGAAGTCCGTGACGTACATTATACACATTACGGAAGAATGTGTCCGATTGAGACACCTGAAGGACCTAACATCGGTCTGATCAACTCTCTTGCTACTTATGCAAGAATCAATGAATATGGATTTATCGAAGCTCCATATCGTGTACTGGATAAAACAGATCCTGAGAATCCAGTTGTTACAGATAAAGTTGTTTATTTAACAGCTGATGAAGAAGATAATTATGTAGTAGCACAGGCGAACGAACCAGTCGATGAAGATGGACATTTCGTAAATGCTCACGTATCTGGACGTTTCCGTGAAGAAACATCCGAATTTGATAAAGTAAACCTTGACTTAATGGACGTATCTCCAAAGATGGTATTCTCAGTAGCTACATCCATGATTCCTTTCCTGGAGAACGATGATGCCAACCGTGCGCTGATGGGATCTAACATGCAGCGTCAGGCGGTACCACTTCTTTCTACAGAAGCACCAGTTGTCGGAACAGGTATGGAAGCCAAGGCAGCATATGACTCTGGAGTCTGCATTACAGCAAGAAATGGCGGAGTTGTAGAAAGATCTACAAGTACAAAGATCGTAGTTCGTAATGATGACGGACAGAGAGATGAATACAATGTTATCAAGTTTGCACGAAGCAACCAGGGTAACTGTATGAACCAGCGCCCAATCGTATTTGTAGGGGACAGAGTAGAAAAAGGAGACATCTTAGCAGATGGTGCTTCAACATGCAATGGAGAGATGGCTCTTGGTAAGAACCCATTGATCGGTTTCATGACATGGGAAGGATATAACTACGAGGATGCGGTACTGTTAAGTGAACGTCTTGTACAGGATGACGTTTATACATCTGTTCATATCGAAGAATATGAAGCAGAAGCAAGAGATACAAAACTTGGTCAGGAAGAGATCACAAGAGATCTTGCTGGATTAAGTGAAGATGTATTAAAAGACTTAGATGACAATGGTATCATCCGTATTGGTGCAGAAGTACGTGCCGGTGATATCCTGGTAGGAAAAGTTACTCCTAAGGGAGAAACAGAATTAACAGCTGAAGAAAGACTGTTACGTGCGATCTTCGGTGAGAAAGCTAGAGAAGTCCGTGATACATCCTTAAGAGTTCCACATGGTGCTTACGGAGTTGTTATGGATACTAAGATCTTCACAAGAGAGAATGGAGACGAACTTCCTCCTGGAGTAAACAAGAGCGTTCGTGTATACATTGCTCAGAAGAGAAAGATTTCTGTAGGAGATAAGATGGCTGGTCGACATGGTAATAAGGGTGTAATTTCCCGTATTCTGCCAGTAGAAGATATGCCATACTTACCAAACGGACGTCCGTTAGATATCGTGCTGAACCCATTAGGTGTGCCTTCACGTATGAATATCGGACAGGTGTTAGAGATCCATCTGTCCTTAGCAGCAAAAGTTCTTGGATTTAATGTTGCTACACCAGTATTCAACGGTGCAGATGAGAACGATATCGCAGATACATTAAGAATGGCAAATGATTATGCCAATACATCATGGGAAGAATTTGACGCAAAATGGCGTGATAAAGTTAACGATGATGTAATGGATTATTTATACGAAAACAGAGACCACAGAAAAGAATGGAAAGGCGTACCAATCGATACAACTGGTAAAGTAAGATTAAGAGACGGTCGTACAGGAGAAGAATTTGACAGTCCTGTAACAATTGGATTCATGCATTACCTGAAACTGCATCATCTGGTAGACGATAAGATCCATGCACGTTCTACTGGTCCTTACTCATTAGTAACTCAGCAGCCACTGGGTGGTAAAGCTCAGTTCGGTGGACAGCGTTTTGGAGAGATGGAGGTATGGGCACTGGAAGCTTATGGTGCAGCATATACACTTCAGGAAATCCTGACATTCAAATCTGATGACGTTGTTGGACGTGTGAAAGCTTATGAAGCGATCATCAAAGGTGATAACATCCCTGAACCAGGTGTTCCGGAATCTTTCAAAGTATTATTAAAAGAATTCCAGTCACTTGCCCTAGATGTTAAGATCCTTGATGAAAATGCACAGGAAGTTGAGTTAAGAGAAGATATTGATGGTGGAGATGCTGATCAGGATCTTGCACCAATGATCGAAGGAGACGGAGTCTTCAATAATTATGAAGAAAGCGAATCTGAACTCGGTGCTTTAGGATATAAACACGGAGACTTATCAGAAGGTGAAGATAACACAATCATGTAGATTGGCGAGCAATTTAGGAAGGAGCAGCCTTAAATGATGGAATCAAGCAATGAATATCAAAGCAATAAAATTTCATTTGATGCAATTAAAATCGGGTTGGCTTCCCCAGAAAAGATCCGTGAGTGGTCTAGAGGAGAAGTAAAGAAACCTGAGACGATCAACTATCGAACATTAAAACCTGAAAAAGATGGGCTTTTCTGCGAGAAGATCTTCGGGCCTACAAAGGACTGGGAGTGTCACTGCGGAAAGTACAAAAAAGTTCGCTATAAAGGTGTTGTCTGCGACCGATGCGGTGTTGAAGTAACAAAAGCAAGTGTCCGTCGTGAGAGAATGGGACATATCGAATTAGCAGCTCCAGTATCCCATATCTGGTATTTCAAAGGAATTCCTAGCCGTATGGGTCTGATTCTTGATATTTCACCAAGAACACTGGAAAAGGTTTTATATTTCGCATGCTATATCGTTTTAGATGCTGGAGATACAGATCTTGCATATAAACAAGTATTAACAGAAAAAGAATATAGAGAAGCGTATGAAAAATACGGAGATACATTCCGCGTAGGAATGGGTGCTGAAGCAGTGAAAGAACTGCTTCAGGCCATTGATCTTGAGGCAGAAGCAAAATCCTTACAGGATGAATTCAAAACTGCTACAGGTCAGAAGAGAGCCAGAATCGTTAAGAGACTGGAAGTTGTAGAGGCATTTTTAAACTCAGACAACAAACCAGAATGGATGATCCTGGATGCAGTTCCAGTTATTCCACCAGATATCCGTCCAATGGTGCAGTTAGATGGTGGACGTTTTGCCACATCTGACTTAAATGACCTTTACAGACGTATCATTAACAGAAATAACCGTCTGAAGAGATTATTAGAGCTTGGAGCTCCAGATATCATCGTAAGAAACGAAAAGAGAATGTTACAGGAAGCAGTTGATGCCCTGATCGATAATGGTAGACGTGGACGTCCAGTCACAGGACCAGGAAACCGTGCATTAAAATCATTATCAGATATGTTAAAAGGTAAACAGGGACGTTTCCGTCAGAACCTGTTAGGAAAACGTGTAGACTATTCTGGACGTTCCGTTATCGTAGTAGGACCAGACTTAAAGATTTATCAGTGTGGTCTTCCAAAAGAAATGGCGATCGAATTATTCAAGCCATTCGTTATGAAAGAATTAGTAGAGCGTAAATTAGCTCACAACATTAAATCAGCTAAGAAAATGGTTGAAAAACTTCAGCCAGAAGTATGGGATGTCTTAGAAGACGTCATTAAAGAACATCCTGTTATGTTAAACCGTGCACCGACACTGCATAGACTGGGAATTCAGGCATTCGAGCCTATCCTGGTAGAGGGTAAAGCGATTCGTCTGCACCCATTGGTATGTACAGCGTATAATGCCGACTTCGATGGTGACCAGATGGCTGTCCATCTTCCATTATCTGTGGAAGCACAGGCAGAGTGTAGATTCCTTCTGTTATCACCAAACAACCTGTTAAAACCATCTGATGGTGGTCCAGTAGCTGTTCCTTCTCAGGATATGGTACTTGGTATCTACTATCTGACATTAGAGAAAGATGGAGACAAAGGTGAAGGTAAATACTTCAAATCTGAGAACGAAGCATACTTAGCTTATGAAAATAAGGTAATCACACTTCATTCTAAGATCAAAGTAAGACGTACAGGTGTGGACAAAGATGGAAATCCTATTTCCCAGATCGTAGATTGTACACTTGGACGTATCCTGTTTAATGAGATCATCTTACAGGATTTAGGATTTGTAGACAGAAGCAAACCAGAAAATGCCTTAGCATATGAGATTGATTTCCATGTAGGAAAGAAACAGTTAAAACAGATCCTTGACAGATGTATCAATATTCATGGAGCAACAAAGACTGCAGAAGTCTTAGATGATATTAAAGCAATCGGATACAAATTCTCTACAAGAGGAGCTTTAACAGTATCCATTTCTGATATGACAGTGCCACCTGAGAAACCTCAGATCTTAGGAGATGCACAGAAACAGGTAGAATTTATCACAGAACAGTATAAACGTGGTCTGATGACTGAAGAAGAGCGTTATAAAGCTGTTGTTAAGACATGGTTCGATGCCGATGACGTTTTAACAGATAAACTGATCAGCGGATTAGACCGATTAAACAACATCTTCATGATGGCCGATTCCGGAGCCCGTGGTTCTAACCAGCAGATCAAACAGTTAGCAGGTATGCGTGGACTGATGGCCGATACATCAGGACGTACAATTGAATTACCAATCAAGTCTAACTTCCGTGAAGGTCTTGACGTACTGGAATACTTTATTTCAGCACATGGTGCTCGTAAAGGTCTGTCTGATACAGCCCTTCGTACAGCCGATTCAGGATACTTAACACGTCGTCTGGTAGACGTATCACAGGATCTGATCATCCGTGAACAGGATTGCTGTGAAGGTACTGGAGAAGAAATTCCAGGAATGTATGTAGAAGCATTCATGGATGGACAGGAAGTTATTGAAAGCTTAGAAGAACGTATCACAGGAAGATATGCAGCAGAAGAGCTTGTACACCCAGAAACAGGAGAAGTTCTTGTAAAAGCAAACCACATGATCACACCAAAACGTGCGAAAGCCGTTTGTGATGCAGGATACACAAAAGTTAAGATCCGTACGATGTTAACATGTAAATCCGGAGTTGGAGCTTGTGCAAAATGTTACGGATCCAACATGGCAACTGGTCAGGCTGTACAGGTTGGTGAAGCTGTCGGAATCATCGCAGCACAGTCAATCGGTGAGCCAGGTACACAGCTTACAATGAGAACATTCCATGCTGGTGGAGTAGCCGGTGATGATATCACACAGGGTCTTCCTCGTGTCGAAGAGTTATTTGAAGCACGTAAACCAAAAGGACTTGCGATCATCGCAGAATTTGGTGGAGAAGTGCAGTTAAAAGATACGAAGAAGAAACGTGAAGTCATCATCACAAACAGAGAAACTGGTGATGTGAAAACATATCTGATCCCTTACGGATCTCGTCTGAAAGTACAGGAAGGACAGATCCTTGAAGCCGGAGATGAACTTACAGAAGGTTCTATCAACCCTCACGATTTATTAAGAATCAAGGGAATCCGTGCAGTACAGGATTACATGATCCGCGAAGTACAGAGAGTATACCGCTTACAGGGTGTAGATATCAACGACAAGCACGTCGAGGTTATCGTACGTCAGATGCTTAAGAAAGTTCGTATCGAAGACGGTGGAGATACAGGATACTTACCAGGAGCAATGGTTGATGTATTAGAACTTGAGAAGAAGAACAAAGAGATGGAAGAACAGGGTCTTCAGACTGCAACAGCAGAACAGATCATGCTTGGTATCACAAAAGCATCTCTGGCAACAGATTCCTTCTTATCAGCAGCTTCTTTCCAGGAAACAACAAAAGTTCTGACAGATGCAGCTATCAAAGGTAAAGTCGATCCATTAGTAGGATTAAAAGAAAACGTAATCCTTGGTAAACTGATCCCAGCTGGAACGGGTATGAGACGTTACAGAGATGTCAAGATCAGCACAGACGAAGACGATTTCACAATCGGTGATGAGATTGATTTTGATGATGCAGATTTCGAGATCGAAGAGTAATCTGATTTTATAAAATAAGAAATAAGGCCGACAGGTATAAGTTTAGAACTTTATCTGTTGGCTTTTCTTTTGGGAAAATTTAGAATATAATATAGCGAAATATAATCTGTTTATTGTATGTAAAGTTCTTAAGAAATCTGAAAAAACTATTTAATTGACAAAATAAGCAGATATTGATATAATAAAATCAACAAATGAAAGATAAGTTTTAAAAGAAAGGAGAATCGCCCAAGTTGCTCCATAAGGCTAACGGAAAGACCTTTAAAACCGGCAGCTGATGGATCGGAAGTATTAAGATAATTGGGAAATATGAGACTGACTCAACAGGATATTATGATCTCGGGAGAGAACCTAAGAGTCCTAGAAGCGGATAGAACGGTAAAGGAGTCAACCTCATAAAAATAATACGAAGAATAGAGAAAATGAACAAGATCTTAAGATAAGATCAGAAGATGATCAAAGAAAAAGAATCCAAACAAGAAAGATTCCAAGAGACGAGGAATCCAAACAAGAAAGATTCAGATAAGAGATCAACAAACATTCGATCAGCTGACCGGTGGAGCATTTAAAAAATTTGTAACTGGTAACTAAAGCAAAGTGTAACCCGTTAACAAAATAATTTGGAACTTATTAACTAAATATTTTCTCAAGAATAAGAGATTGATTTTTATATATTAAGAAAATGGCGTAAAGAAGCCATATAACAAAGAAATCGAAACATTGAGATCAAGAAAAGAGATCAGAATAGAAGCTGTCAGAATCGATATCAGAGATGTGACGAGAAAGCATTTCTGAGACAGCCAGATAAAGAAAGATTTCGAATAAGATCCATAGAATGAGATTTCCAAAAAGATAAAAATATATAGAAATTAATAAAAATCTTGGGAAAAGGTCTTGACAAAGGCATGCAGGCATTTTATAATAGCCTAGCATGCCTTTTTGGGGAGCAAAACCGAGAAGTGCATGTATAGTCACAAGGTGAATTTAAGTAACCATAGTAGAAAACATGTATGGAGGTGAAATCAATGCCAACTTTTAACCAATTAGTTAGAAAAGGGAGAAAAACATCTGTAAAGAAATCTACAGCACCAGCACTTCAGAAAGGATTTAACTCTTTAAAGAAGAAAGCTACAGACACAAGCTCACCACAGAAGAGAGGTGTATGTACAGCTGTTAAAACTGCAACTCCTAAAAAGCCTAACTCTGCTTTACGTAAGATCGCCAGAGTTCGTCTTTCTAACGGAATCGAAGTAACAAGTTATATCCCAGGTGAAGGACATAACTTACAGGAACATAGTGTTGTTCTGATTCGTGGTGGTCGTGTTAAGGACTTACCAGGTACTCGTTACCATATCGTTAGAGGTACACTTGATACAGCAGGTGTAGCTAACAGAATGCAGGCTCGTTCCAAATATGGAGCTAAAAGACCTAAGAAAAAATAAAACAAAACTAAATTGGTACAAAGCAGCGTAATTAAACGCTACCTTGTATAGTTGTGCCGGAACTTTATTGTTTCCTACAAAGGTTACAGGAGATATAAAAGTCCTGCACGAACATGCAATAACTAAGTATGAGTACCGATGAATTAATGATTATTAAGGAGGGAAGAACCGTGCCACGTAAAGGACATATTGCGAAAAGAGACGTATTAGCAGATCCTATTTACAACAATAAGGTTGTGACAAAATTAATCAACAACATTATGTTAGATGGTAAAAAAGGAGTTGCTCAGAAAATCGTATACGGAGCATTTGCCCGTATCGAAGAAGAAGCTGGAAAACCAGCTTTAGAAGTATTCGAAGAAGCTATGAACAACATCATGCCAGTTCTTGAAGTAAAAGCTAGACGTATCGGTGGAGCAACATATCAGGTGCCTATCGACGTTAGACCAGACAGAAGACAGGCATTAGCGCTTCGTTGGATCACAACTTTCTCACGTAAAAGAGGAGAAAGAACAATGGAAGAACGTCTTGCAAAAGAACTTCTTGACGCTTCCAACAATACAGGAGCATCTGTAAAGAAAAAAGAAGATATGCACAAGATGGCAGAAGCAAACAAAGCATTCGCACATTACAGATTCTAATTTCAAGAATCTGTTCTGGCGTCTTGCCAGACATGCTTCTATGTTAAAACTTATAGGAGGAAAAAATCTTGGCTGGAAGAGAATATCCATTAGAGAGAACCAGAAATATCGGAATCATGGCTCATATTGATGCTGGTAAAACAACAACAACAGAGCGTATCCTTTATTACACTGGTGTAAACTATAAAATCGGTGATACTCATGATGGTACTGCTACTATGGACTGGATGGAGCAGGAACAGGAAAGAGGTATCACAATCACTTCTGCGGCTACAACATGTCATTGGACACTGCAGGATCATTGCAAGCCTAAAAAAGGTGCTTTAGAGCATCGTATCAATATCATTGATACTCCAGGGCACGTTGACTTCACAGTTGAAGTAGAACGTTCTCTGCGTGTACTTGATGGTGCAGTAGCAGTCTTCTGTGCAAAAGGTGGAGTAGAGCCTCAGTCTGAAAACGTATGGAGACAGGCTGATACTTATAACGTACCTAGAATGGCATTCATCAATAAGATGGATATCTTAGGTGCTAACTTCTACGGAGCAGTTGATCAGATGAAAGATCGTCTGGGAGCTAACGTAGCAGTACTTCAGTTACCTATCGGTAAAGAAGACGACTTCAAAGGAATCATCGACTTATTCGAGATGGAAGCCTACATCTACAATGATGAAAAAGGTGAAGACATCTCTATCGTTGAAATCCCAGAAGATATGAAAGAAGAAGCAGAACTTTATCACACAGAATTGATCGAAAAGATCTGTGAATTAGACGACGATCTGATGATGCAGTATCTTGAAGGTGAAGAACCAAGTGTTGATGATTTAAAAGCTGCATTAAGAAAAGGAACATGCGAATGTAAAGCAGTTCCAGTATGCTGTGGTACAGCATATAGAAATAAAGGTGTTCAGAAATTACTGGATGCTATTATCGAATTTATGCCAGCTCCAACAGACATCCCAGCTATCAAAGGTGTCGATGAAGATGGTAACGAAGTTGAAAGACATTCATCTGATGATGAACCATTCTCAGCTTTAGCATTTAAGATCATGACAGACCCATTCGTAGGAAAACTTGCATTCTTCCGTGTTTACTCTGGAACATGCAAATCTGGATCTTATGTATTAAATGCAACAAAGAACAAAAAAGAGCGTGTTGGACGTATCTTACAGATGCATGCTAACAAGCGTGAAGAGTTAGATGTTGTATATTCAGGAGATATCGCAGCTGCAGTAGGTTTCAAATCTACAACAACTGGTGATACAATCTGTGATGAACAGCATCCTGTAATTCTGGAATCCATGGAATTCCCAGAACCAGTTATCGACGTAGCGATCGAACCTAAAACTAAAGGTGATCAGGGTAAAATGGCTGAAGCACTTGCTAAGCTTGCTGAAGAAGATCCTACATTCAGAGCTCATACAGATCATGAAACAGGACAGACAATCATTTCCGGAATGGGTGAACTTCATCTGGAAATCATCGTTGACCGTCTGCTTCGTGAATTCAAAGTAGAAGCTAACGTTGGTGCTCCTCAGGTAGCATACAAAGAAACATTTACAAAAGCCGTTGACGTTGACAGCAAATATGCTAAACAGTCTGGTGGTCGTGGTCAGTATGGTCACTGTAAAGTTCACTTTGAGCCAATGGATGCCAATGGAGAAGAACTGTTCAAATTCGAATCTACAGTTGTTGGTGGATCTATTCCTAAAGAATATATCCCAGCAGTTGGAGAAGGTATCGAAGAAGCAGCTCAGTCTGGTATCTTAGGAGGATTCCCAGTACTTGGTGTTAAAGCTACAGTATATGATGGATCTTACCATGATGTCGATTCTAGTGAAATGGCCTTCCACATTGCCGGATCTATGGCATTTAAAGAGGCTATGCAGAAAGCTGGAGCTATCCTGCTTGAGCCAATCATGAGAGTCGAAGTTACAATGCCTGAAGAATACATGGGAGACGTTATCGGAGATATCAACTCTCGTCGTGGACGTATCGAAGGTATGGATGATATCGCGAGCGGTAAGATGGTTCGTGCATTCGTTCCATTATCTGAAATGTTCGGATATTCTACAGACTTACGTTCTAGAACTCAGGGACGTGGTAACTACTCTATGTTCTTTGAAAAATACGAACCAGTACCAAAGAACGTACAGGAAAAAGTACTTGCTGACAAGTAAGAAAATTAATATATAAATATTTCGAGGCTATTTTGTCAAAATAGTCTTGAAATATTTGTTTAAATGAAATATAATCAAATTTAGGACGGCCCTTTGCTGGGCAACTATATTGAAGTTTGAAACATTATTGTAATTGCCCATAGGGCGAATAAGGAGGACAATTAAAATGGCAAAAGAAAAGTTTGAGAGAACTAAACCTCATTGCAACATTGGTACTATTGGACACGTTGACCATGGTAAAACAACTTTAACAGCAGCAATCACTAAAGTTTTAGCTGAAAGAGTAGAAGGAAATACAGCTGAGAACTTCGAAGATATCGATAAAGCTCCAGAAGAAAGAGAACGTGGTATCACAATCTCTACAGCTCATGTTGAGTATGAAACAGAAAAACGTCACTACGCTCACGTTGACTGCCCAGGCCATGCCGATTATGTAAAGAACATGATCACTGGTGCAGCTCAGATGGACGGAGCTATCTTAGTAGTAGCTGCTACTGATGGTGTAATGGCTCAGACAAAAGAACATATCCTGTTATCTCGTCAGGTAGGTGTTCCTTACATCGTAGTATTCATGAACAAATGTGATATGGTAGACGATGAAGAATTATTAGAATTAGTAGAAATGGAAATTCGTGAATTATTAAATGAATACGAATTCCCAGGAGACGACATTCCTATCATCCAGGGATCTGCTTTAAAAGCTATCGAAGATCCAGCTGGACCATGGGGAGATAAGATCATGGAATTAATGGATGCTGTTGACAGCTATATTCCAGATCCACAGCGTGATACAGACAAACCTTTCTTAATGCCAGTCGAAGACGTATTCTCTATCACAGGACGTGGTACAGTAGCAACTGGTAGAGTAGAAAGTGGTGTTCTTCACGTATCTGACGAAGTTGAAATCGTTGGTATCAAAGAAGAAACAAGAAAAGTTGTTGTAACTGGTGTAGAAATGTTCCGTAAACTGTTAGACGAAGCTCAGGCTGGAGATAACATTGGTGCATTATTACGTGGTGTTCAGAGAGACGAAATCGAAAGAGGACAGGTTCTTTGCCAGCCAGGTTCAATCACATGCCATACAAAATTCACAGCTCAGGTATACGTTTTAACAAAAGATGAAGGTGGACGTCATACTCCATTCTTCAACAACTATCGTCCACAGTTCTACTTCAGAACAACAGACGTTACAGGTGTTATCGAATTACCAGAAGGAACAGAAATGTGCATGCCTGGTGACAACGTAGAAATGACTATCGAATTAATTCACCCAATCGCTATGGCTCAGGGATTATCTTTCGCTATCCGTGAAGGTGGACGTACAGTAGGATCAGGAAGAGTTGCTACAATCATCGAGTAATTCTTACTTCTACGATTGAATATGATAATTTTCAAAGACTCAGAAAGTTTACTTTCTGGGTCTTTTTTTTGAAATTAATACTATACTTTTTGAATATATATGATATAATACAAATAGTAAAATAAATATATAAAACAATATAATATGATGGGAGGGAATAATGGCAGTAGGAAAATTAGAAGAGAATATAAGAGTCCTATTACAGATGGAAGAAGCATTGAACTTGATATTTATGCAGAAGATAAAGAAGGAAAGATATATGATATCGAAGTGCAAAGAGCTGATTCAGGAGCAGATGTCCATAGGGCAAGATTTCATAGTAGTATGTTAGATACTAAAATGTTAAAAGCTAAACAGAAATTTAAGGAGATTCATGATTCGTATGTGATTTTCATTACAGAAAATGACTATATGAAGAAAGGATTACCATTATATCATGTGGAGCGAGTAGTGCAGGAAACACAGAAATTATTTGGTGATGGCTCGCATATAATATATGTAAATGGAAGTTATAAGAATGATGATGATCCAATTGGAAAATTAATGCATGATTTTCGCTGTACAAGGTCAGTTGATATGTTTTATAATGAACTAAAGGATACAGTAAAACATTTTAAGGAAACAGAAGGAGGTCGAGGTCAAGTGTGCAAAGCGATGGAAGAAAGAATTAAAAGAGAAAGAAGCGAAGAAAGAATAGAAGTTTTACTAGGAACAGTCAAAAGTTTAATGGAGAATATGCAATTGTCAGCACAACAAGTAATGGCAGCGATGAATATTTCTGAAGAAGATAAACAAAAACTGATAAAAAAATTATAATATGAATAAAATAACAAAAAACGATATAAAAACACTTTAAAGACTCAGAAAGTTTACTTTCTGGATCTTTTTTTGTTAGAAAAAATAACATTTAGTAACAAAATAAATACTTAAAGTGTTGAATTAAAATTCTAAGAGTAGTAAAATGTTATAAACAAATAAAAAATTATTAAAAAAAGGAGGAAAATATTTATTAAAAAGGAGCTGGAAAATAGACAAAAGACAAAATAGAAAGCCCTATTAAAATATGGACTGTAAAAAGTGTGGTAAAGAAGTTGATAAAAAACAAAAGGTCTTCGCGAAAAAAGATTCTCAATTATGCAGACAGCAGACAGTGAATAATTATTTACGAAAATGCAGTTATTATTTATTTCAAAGTATAATTGGGAAATAGAAAAAGATAAAAATGGGAACCTTGTAATTATCACAAATAAATACATATATGATGTTGCAATTAAAGAAGAAAATGGAAATAAATATTTTACAATCATAAGATGAATGGAGCTATGCAAAAATAAAAAATTTAATCAGAATGACAAAGGTATGTCATTGCGGTTTGCTATATTATTCATATGCTATTGGAGGGATGAGATATGGTAAATGAGAATAATGATAAAGTAGATCGTGTGCTGGACTTATATACCAAACTGATGAACGGGAGTCTAATAAATAAGTCAGAAGAAGCTGTATTATATAATGTCAGTGAAAGAACGATACAGCGTGATATCGATGAGATTCGTGATTTTTTGGATCGGAATGAAACGAACGATGGAATCTGCAATGATGTCATATATGACCGGATAAGAAAAGGATATCGTTTAGAACAAAATTATAAAACAAAACTTACGAATCCAGAGATTCTTGCAATATGTAAAATCCTGTTAGACAGCAGATCACTTACAAAGAAAGAGATGAACGGACTATTAAATAAGCTGATTGAGTGCTGTGTTCCAAAGGAAAATCGTGAATTAGTAACAGATCTTATAAGAAATGAAAGCTTTCACTACATAGAGCCACATCATCATAAAGTATTCATCGACAAGATGTGGGAGATCGGTCAGGCAATACAAGGTCATAAGAAAATAAAGATCAATTACAAGAAATTAAAATCAGAAACTATGGTGGAACGAGTACTGCAGCCATTAGCAATTATGTTTTCGGATTATTATTTTTACGTGATAGCATTTATTGATAATCGGGAAGACATTGATAAAGAGATAAATTACAAAGAAGTGTCTCCAACAATCTATCGTATAGATCGAATTGGATCATTAGAAGTTTTACCAGAGCAGTTCCATTTGCCATATGCAGACAGGTTTGAAGAGGGAGAGTTCAGAAAAAGAATACCATTTATGTATGGTGGAAAATTACAAAGGGTTCAATTTAAGTATTCAGGTTTAAGTATAGAAAACGTTTTGGATAAACTTCCTACAGCGAAGATTCTAAACGAAAAGGATGGTATATATACAATCAGGGCAGAAGTCTATGGGGAAGGTTTTAAAATGTGGGCGAGAAGTCAAGGGAAAAGTATATTTGATATTGAATGAATGGTTTAGGGGTGAATCATATGGGTAAAGAAGAAGACGAATTAATAGATTACATGGAAAGCATTAATTTGGGACGTGGTGGAAGTGTAGATGGCCTGAGAGGATTTTATGAGGAACCGATGAATGCGTATTACAATAACAAGAAAAGAAAAGAGGCAGGAATTAAAGCTAGAGAGTGTGTTATTGATAATAATGGGAATGCAGACGCTGTTATTAAATACGCAAATGGACAAAAAGGAAGAGAAATTCAGTATAAAAGTGGATATCAATATTCTAGACATAAAAAATTTTTAGAGAGTGGAAAATATGATGGAATGATATATTATGTTAATCAAGATAATCCAATATTTTCAAATCCTAAACAAATGAAGGAATTGGAGAAAATCGCAAAAAAGCATAATATAAAGATTCAAAAATCAGATCTATCAAGTTTAGAATCCAAAATGCTTGTTCATTCAGCACATTTTGAAGGAAATATAAAGTCTAAAATAGGAGCAGAAAAGAATGCTAAGGTTAGTTTAAAAGTATACAAGCAATATCTTAATGGGAAAAATATTGTAGAAGATACAATAAACAAAGGAAGAGCTTTCAATGAAGATATTGCCCAAAAGACAAGCTCTTTTATGTCCGAAAATCATGCAAAAATAAACAAAGCAGGAGTATCAAATGCCCTAGCATCTGCCGAATTTGCAGCAGCATTTTCAGTTGCGAAAAATGCAATGAGTGTTATAAGGGATGAAAAAGATGGAGAAGATGCGGCTAAGGAAGTTTTAAAAGATACAGTATCAGCAGGAGTCTTAGGCTATGCAACAGGAGCAATTTCTGAAGCAGCAAAAGTTAAAGGACTTAAAGAGAATAGAACAGCATTACTGGTAAACGGAACCATACAAATCACTAAACAGATTTATTCATATGTAAATAGTGATATTGATGAGAAACAGCTTGTACAAAATATAGCAGAAACTACTGCATATTTAACAGCGGCATATGCAGGGAGAATTGTTGGTGAAGCGGTTGGAATGGCAGCTGGTGGACCAATAGGGGCTGCTGTAGGTCAATATGTAGGAGAAATGATCACAACAGCAGTCTGTTCAACTATCATAGACACCGTTCACAGAGAACAACAGGCAATCCAGTACAACAAGAAAATGCTTGCTTTAGCACATCGTGCCGAACGGGAGATAAGGGAGTCACAAGGAAGACTACAGCTTTTAGTAAATAAAGAAAATGAACGTTTTATCCAACAATTAGATAAAGGTTATGATCAATTTATGCAAGGTGTTATAGAATGCAATTACAGTATGGCATCTTCAGGATTAGGAATGATCGCAAAGGAATTTAACATAGAACAAGACAAATTAACACAAGGACATGTGACGAAAGGAAATATCTTTGGCAAGAAAAACAGAGTGATAAAGATGTGATAAGGGAGGTAAAAAGGTGGGAATTTTGATGGATGCATTTATGATTGGCGAGTTTGCCATGGCATGGAAAGCAGATGATATGGAGAAGGCAGCACTTGCAAAGAACAGTAAGGCATTTGGAAAACAGGCTGAGGCAAAAGAAAAAGTTCGAATTCATGAGGAAAAATTATTTGATAAAATGAAACTTAATGCCATTAGGAAAAACGCAATTTTACAGTATCATATTAAAAAGTTTTTAGATGTTTATAAGACAATCGATGAATATGAACTAAGCAAAGGCCTTGGAATCCGTGAAATGGAGAAAATTAATACATTAAGAGAGCAGATTGCTCAAAAAGTGGATTTACCAGCAATTGCAAATGGAGTGGCAAAGTCAGATGCACAAATAATCAGTCAATACGTTTTCTTTGGTCTTGGCGGAGCAATCATGAAAGATGCAAAGGATAATCAGAAACTTGCTTCAAGAAATATGGCAAATGCCAATGTAGTCAGTGCACAGGCAGATTCAATTTGTATTTTTTATGATGCATTAACAGAAAGAATCGGGGCATGCACAGATATCCTGCAGAAACTGGCTGCAAGAGACATGATGGCTTTGAATCATATAGAAACAATGTTAAAACAAAAAGGACAAAATGAGGATTTGTATACACAGAATGATGTAGATGCGATCAACTTATGTTCAGAATTAAATATTCTAATATATGAGATCATCAATACACCTTTGATTGACGAAAATAATGAGATCACAAAAGCATCAATTAATATCATAAATAAAGGGAAACAATATTTAAGTCAATTAGGATAAACAGGAGGAAGTACAAATGAGTAATGTAAGGGTTAATTCAAACTGTATGATGTGCGGAGGCTGCTTAAGTCTTGGATACGATTTCTTAGAGGAACAAAGCGATGGACATGTCAAAGTCAAAGACAATACTTATTTAAAACCAGATAGTGCAGAGTTGAAAGCATTAATGGAAGTCTGTCCAGCACAGGCATTTGAATATGATAAAGATGCCGTAATTGTTTCTAAGGAAGAGCAGTTGATGAAGATCAAACAACAGTTAAAAATGTGGAAAGGAATTCCAGAGCCAACAACAAAAGATATTGCATTTGATGAACGTAAATATTCTATGAATATGCCATACATTCGTGGAAGTGATTATTCATATTCAAGTGACAGAGCAGCGGAGAATGCAGCAGAAAGGGCATTTAATAATGGGGCATATTCCAAAATGGACGTGTTCATTTTACAGGTGATCTCTCAATACAGAGCAGATAAAATCGGGCCATATTACACGTATGGATCGGATACAAACAGTATTTATTATAAAGAAAACCAAAAGATCATCCAGTTATTAAAAGAAGCAGAAAAATTATCCGATAAAAATCTTGGAAGTGATTTCTCAAATTTCGAAATATGTCCGTCCAGCGATCTTGCTTACAAAATGTTAGCAAAGGGAGAACTGGTAGGAGATGAACTTGTTGGCAGTGTACATCGTGAATTTGACAGTGGAAGCTATTCAAGTTTAAGTTCTTATTCTATGTATTATGATACAGATGATATGGAAGTATATGAAGGACATGGATTATTTGGAGACAAATACAAAGATAAATATTGTTACAGAGATTTAAGTGAAGCAACCAGAGAATTAGAAAAAGATCTGAGAAGTGCATTAAAATACAGGGGAGACGAAATAGAAAGGCATGCACTTGATAAAATAAAATGGCTGGTGCAAGTTTATAATAAAGAAGCTCAGCAAGCTATTTCAGCTAAAATTAATAAGCTGTGAGACATAAATAAAAGCCACGGTAAGCAAAACAAAATTTACTGTGGCAAATTCCCTTATATAAATCAAGAATTCATAGACGAAATCAAATGCAGCAAAGCATTAATCTGGTCAGGATTTAAATGATCAACAGGGATGATCGTTTCGGGGTTCTCAGATGTTCTTCCAAGCAGATAGTCTGTGGAACAATGATACAGAGATGACAAAGCCAGAAGTTTTTCCGCAGAAGGTGTACGCTCTCCAGTTTCATATCCAGAGACAATGGAAGGGGAGATATTCAGTTGTTTTGCAACATCCTTTTGAGAATAATGGTATTTTTCGCGAAGTTTTTTTAATCTTTCGGCGAGTCCTTGAATCATGATATTTTGCACCTCCTATTTTTATAATGATAAATTAGAAACAGACACAATGGGAGTTAGAATAAAACACTTAAAGTATTATTAAGATTCACTAAAAGTTGTAACTTACATAAAAAGATGTAAGTTACAACTTTTATTTTATGATGAATTCGCTGTCGAAATTAATAAGTTGACAGTGTTTAGTATGTTAATATATACTTAAATTATCGATAAAGAAAGGGGAAAAATTATGCAAAAAGTAAAAAAAAGCAAACAAAAAATAAGTGCAGTGTTACTATCAATTATAATGGCATTTTCTCTTATAATAGTACCATCTGCAAAAAAGGTATATGCAAGTGGAGATTCCGTAGATAATTTTACAAAATGGACACTGGCACAGGTACTTGCGAATGATAACAGCGGCACATATTTTAATGATGGAGAGAAACCAGATTTAAAAACTGCGATCATTTACGAAGCTAAGAAACAGGACCAAGGATCTACAATGTACTTTGGTGATTTCTATAGTAGTTTAACGGATGATTTTAAAGAAAATATTTTTACTGAAGAAGAGGTAAAAGATACATTAAAGACTATGGATTCTCAATTCATTAGTTACGATGACACAACAAGTCCAGAGACAGTAAAAATTGAATATGCTGGTGGCGGAGATGAGCTAAACTGTAATATGATCGGAACAGTTTGGAATGATGATAGTAAGACTACAACAGTTTATGGACATTGGGTAAATTATGAAGATTCATCATACAAAGGAGACTATGTTGCAGTAACATTTGATGGTGACAGATTAATCAGTTATCGAAAAGTTGAAGATAAAGATGTACAGGTTGGTTTTGAAGCATATGGTTATGATTATGAAAAAGATGATGAAATCAATTATATGAGAACAAAGGATGGAAAATCTGTTGCAGTTATTCCATTCTGGTCTTCCGCAGAATGCAGACCATCAATTAAAATCGAAGGAAAAGATGTAGATAATGATCTGGAGATGGTATTATCAAAAGATCCTAATGAAAAAATTATCATGTTAGATAAAGATGATAATGATGAGTACCAGATCTATACATACAATGAACCAAAGAATAATGATCCAGAGAGTATCATCTGTGAGTATAAAGATGATAACGGAACTGTAGTTTTAAAAGGAACAGTCCCATGCTATGTTCTTAAGATGTCTATCAGAGACATGTTTAGTGGATATGGAATTTATGTTGAACCAGGTGAAACAAGCACACTGAAAGCCAGAATAAGTGGATATCCAACAGATGGTCTTACATACAAATGGGAATCCAAAGAATTTTCAGACGTAGATGGAAAGACAACAGAGAGCATTCAGTTTAACGCTCCAGCACAAGCTGCGACAGGAAATATAAAATTATCAGTTTACACAGATCAGGGAGAATTGCTGGTAACAGATTCAGAAGAGGTCACAGTAGGAAAATGCAGCATTTCCTTTAATGCAATTGATTTAAAAACAGGAAAGATATATTCTAAGAATGCTAATTTACAGCTCAAACAATCATATATATTTGCAATGAATGGTGCCAACTTTGGATGGGCTGTGAATAATTCAGGTGATGAATTTGAAAAATGGACATTTACACAGAACGGAAAAACTTTAACGATCGGTTATGATGATAAAATAACAGGTGATAAATCTTTTGTAGATATCAATGGAGATGTTGGCGGTGCTGGTGTACCACATGAAATGGTTGTATTTAAAAAGGCAGGAAAAGTCACTATTACAGGAACGATCAAGCGAAATGGAAAAGAATTCAGAAGTGGTTCAACAACATTTAATATCGCAAAAGCTAACCAGACAATTACAGCATCTAGTCCTACAAAGACATATTCTACAAAGAAACAAACTGTAAATTTAAATGCCAAAGTAAATGATAAAGCTGCATTAAGCTACAAGAGTGATAATAAAAATATTACAGTAGACTCTAAAGGTAAAGTAACAATTAAGGCGAAATACGTTGGAGCTGCGAATATTACGATTACATCTAAGGAAACTGCAAATTACAAAGCAGGTAAGAAAGTAGTTAAAGTAACAGTTAATCCATCAAAGACAACACTTTCCAGCGTAAAGAATACAAAGAGTAAGACAATGACTGTAAAATGGAAGAAGAACACAGTCGGAAGCGGATATCAGATTGAATATGCAACGAATAAGAAATTCACTGGAAAGAAAACAGTTAAGATTTCAAAGAACAAAACAACAAGCACAACCGTGAAGAAGTTGAAGAAGAAATCAACATACTATGTCCGCATCAGAACATACAAAACAGTATCAAAGAAAACATACTATTCTTCATGGAGTTCTGTAAAATCAGTTAAAATTACAAAATAACATAATAAAAAATGGTGTCGAAGCACAGAAGGTTTCGACACCATTTTTGTTTGTTAGGCTTTAAGCCTGTTCAGCACAGTGGAGTTTCTCAGAAGAGAAACGGAACTTTGATGAACAAATAAACCACCGGCTAGGCCGGTGAGTCAGCATTGCTTAAGCTTACAGTAAAAAACCTC